>JANNFQ010000392.1:0-2321 GCA_031380045.1 Acidimicrobiaceae bacterium | reverse complement strand
CGAATTCGCGAGGTGCTGACCGATGCGAAGGTCGCCACGGCGATGAGCAAGAAGGCCGCCAAGCTGATCTCCGACCAGTACACGTGGCATGCCATTGCCGTCTCGACGATCGGCGTGTACGAAGTCGCCTGCCGGTAGGTCTGCCCGAACCCCCAAACTCCGCGTGTGCACACTCTCTACCCAGCGGTGGGTCGAGACCGTGCACACGCTGTTCTGGCTGGCTGCCCTACCCGACTGCCGTGAACTTCACACGGCCGTGACCTTCGGGCGGACCTCGGGCAGTACCCTCGCCGCCATGCGTGCAGTCCGCCAGTTCAGAGTGATTCCCGCCATTCCCTCGGCGCTCGAGCCACTCCGCCAGCTGTCCACCAATCTCCACTGGACGTGGGATCGCGAGACACAACACCTGTTCGAGCGTCTCGATGCCGAGGCCTGGGAGGCATCTGGCCACGACCCCATGAGGTTGTTGGCCACCATCGATCCGACGCGCTGGTCTGCGTTGGCTGCCGACGCCTCGATCGTCGAGGCGACCAACGATGCCAAGGCCCGCCTGGACGAGGCGTTGAACGGCCCCAGATGGTTCCAGGGACGTCACGACTCGCCCTTGCACCTGGTCGCGTACTTCTCGCCGGAGTTCGGCATCAGCGAGACCCTGCCGCAGTACAGCGGCGGTCTGGGCGTGCTGGCCGGCGACCATCTGAAAGCCACCAGCGACCTGGGCGTGCCCCTGGTCGCCATCGGTCTGCTGTACGCCGAGGGCTACTTCCGGCAGAGCCTGAACGCCGACGGATATCAGGAAGAGCGCTTTCCTCGGCTGGACCCCAGCGGTTTGGCACTGACCGACACGGGCGTGCAGATCACGATCGACATCGCCGGCGACACGGTGGCCGTGCGCGCCTGGCAGGTGCAGGTGGGTCGCGTGCGGCTGTATCTGTTGGACACTGCGGTCGATGGCAACAGCCCGGAGGGTGCCGACATCACCAATCGGCTGTACGGCGGCGATGCCGAGCACCGGCTGCGCCAAGAGATCGTGCTGGGCATCGGCGGTGTGCGCGTGCTGCGCGCGCTGGGTCTCGAGCCCGAGGTGTTCCACACGAACGAGGGTCACGCCGGTTTCCTGTCGCTGGAACGCATCCGCGAGTTGGTGGCAACCGGCCTGACCTTCGCCGAGGCGGTCGAAGCAGTGCGCGCCGGTGGCGTGTTCACGACGCACACACCGGTGCCGGCCGGTATCGACCGCTTCGAGCCCACGGTCATGAAGCGCTACTTCGAAGGGTTCGCCGCGCAGTGCGGCACCACGTTCGAGACCCTGATGGCGCTGGGGCATCGAGACGACGAACCCGACGACGAGCGCTTCAACATGGCGGTCATGGGGTTGCGCCTGGGTGGCCGATCGAATGGCGTCGCGCAGTTGCACGGCGCCGTCAGTCGCGAGATGTTCGGTGGCCTGTGGCCCGACATCCCTGTCGACGAGGTGCCCATCGGCGCGATCACCAACGGCGTGCACGCCCACACCTGGGTCAGTGACCCGATCGACTCGTTGCTGCGGCGCGCGGTCGGCGGCATGTGGGATGGGGCCGACAAGGCGGCGTGGAAGGGCATCGAGTCGTTGCCGGCGGCCGAGATCTGGTCTGCCCGAAGCACCGGTCGGGCCGAGCTGGTCGAGTTCGTGAGATCCCGTCTGGGCGATGCGCTGCTGGATCCCGATGCATTGACCATCGGTTTCGCCAGACGTTTCGCCACCTACAAGCGCGCCAACCTGTTGCTGTCGCAGCCCGACCGTCTGCGCGAGATGTTGTTGAGCAGCGAACGACCGGTGCAGTTCGTGTTCGCCGGAAAGGCGCACCCGGCAGATCAGCCCGGCAAGGACATGATCCGCGACATCGAGAGCTTCGCCCGCCACCTGGATGTCGGCCACCGGTTCCTGTTCGTGCCCGACTACGACATGGCCGTCGCCCGGCTGATGTATCACGGCTGCGATGTGTGGTTGAACAACCCCCGTCGCCCGTTGGAGGCGTGCGGCACCAGTGGCATGAAGGCAGCCCTGAACGGCGCACTGAACTGCAGCATCCTGGACGGGTGGTGGGACGAGTGCTTCGACGGCGAGAACGGCTGGGCGATCACCTCGGCCGACGACGACCCCGATACCGCGCGTCGCGATCTGCGCGAAGCCACCAGCCTGTTCGGTCTGCTCGAGCGCGAGATCGTGCCGTTGTTCTACCAGCGCGACGCAGCCGACATTCCGCACGGCTGGATCGACCGCATGAAGCACAACTGGACGTCGCTGGGGCCGTTCGTCACTGCGGCGCGCATGGTGCGCG
>JANNFQ010000328.1:0-5922 GCA_031380045.1 Acidimicrobiaceae bacterium | reverse complement strand
ACATCCGGACGCTGTCGTGCCGAAGTCGGCTTGCTGCCCAATCGCCCGCCGAGCGAACGTTGAACGAGGGCCGCGTGGCCGAGGTCATCACCAAGCCCCCTGTCTCGTCGACTGTTCGACGACATCCTGGCGGCCGCTCAGTGGTCGTCGCTCAGTGGTCGTCGGGCGCTACCGATGCGAGCCGCGATCGCGGGCCGACGTGCGCGACTCGGCTGGGCACGACATGACCAACAAATCGTTCGACCAGCAACGCGGCGTCGATCAGCCGCTCGATGTCCAGGCCAGTGCCGACATCGAGATCGTCGAACAGCGCGACCACTTCTTCGGTGGCGACGTTGCCGGCGGCACCGGCCGCGAACGGCGAGCCGCCCAGACCGCCGACCGAACAATCGAAGCGAACGACGCCCGCCTGCCACGCCGCATACACGTTCAGCACGCCCGTGCCGCGGGTCTCGTGGAAGTGCATGCCGACGTCACCGGCTATGGGACCGACGACAGCGACCAGATCGGAGATGCGTCGTGGTGTGGCCATACCCGTGGTGTCGGCCAGCGTGATCGCAGTGGCACCGGCATCGATCAGTCGGTCGACCAGCGACACGATCTGCTCGGAGGCGATGTCGCCCTCGTAGGGCGAACCGAAGCTGCACGAGACGACTGCATCGACACCGATACTGCCCGCCATTGCTGCAATGGATTGGATCTGGGCGATCGACTGTTCGATCTCCATTTTCACGTTGCGCCGGTTGTACTCGGCTGAGGCCGAGATGGTGACGGTCAGCTGATCGATGCCTGCGGCCAGCGCCATCTCGGCGCCACGAAGATTCGGTACCAGAGCCGCGCGCACGACGCCCGCGGGTCGACCTACGGCTGCCACGACCTGCGCGGCGCCTGCCATCGATGGCACCGCCGACGGACTGACGAAAGCGGCGATCTCGAGATGCCGCACCCCCGCGGCAAGCAAGGCGTCGATCAGTTCGACGCGTTGCTCCACGGAGATCGGCGCCTCGCTCTGCAACCCGTCACGAGCCGAGACATCGCGTATCCGCACGGTCGGCGTTGAGATGGACATCGCCGCACTCATGGGCTTGCCTGCAGCGGCGACTCCACGTCGGCACCCACACCTGCCAGAGCGCCCAGCGCCATCGCGCTGAGCATGGGCGCCAGCGTGGCCCGATCGACCCGGCCGATGTACGGAGTGGAGTTGACCAAGCCGATGACTCCCTGCACGGCGGCGGCGATGCGGTTGCGGGGTGTGCCCGGCATCGATTGCTCCATGACACCGACCCACACGTCGATGTACTGACGCTGCAATGCGCGCACCCGGTGCGCATCGGCCGGCTCGAGATGACCCAACTCGCGCGCTTGCACCACGATCAGATCGGGCTCGCGCAGCGCGAAGGCAACGTGCTCGGCCACCAGCCGACCGAGCGCCTGTCGGTCTGACGTCGATTGGGCAACGCACGTCCGCCCGCCCTGCAGCAGCCGCTCGCTGACGTCGACGAGCATGGCGGCCAGCAGCGCCTGCTTGCCCGCGTAGTGCCAGTAGATGGCCGGCCCCGACACGCCGGCTGCGGCGCCGATGTCGTCGATCGTCGTGGCGCCGTAGCCGCGCTGGGCGAACAGGCGCGCCGCCTGGCCGGCGATGTGCGTCGATCGTGAAGGAACATCGCGGGGCGCCACGGCAGACACCTTAACGACCGTTCAAGGGATGGTCGACTGACGTGGTACCTTAACGATCGTTCAAGGGGGTTCAATGGCCGAGTTCACTGACGAGCACGAGGCGTTCCGTTCTGTGGTCCGCGACTTCTCGCGCCGCGAGCTCGCACCGCATGTCGACGAATGGGAGCTCGCCGGTGTACTGCCACTCGACGCTGTGCGGGCAATGGCCGAACTCGGCCTGTTCGGCATCGTGTTCGGCGAGCAGTGGGGCGGCAGCGGCGGCGACTTCACCTCGTTGTGCATCGCCATCGAAGAGATCGGCACCGTCAGCCAGTCGCTGGGCATCACCCTGTCGGCAGCAGTGGGCCTGGGTGCCAATCCGATCAATTCTTTCGGAACCGAGATCCAGAAGTCGACGTGGCTGCCCGATCTGGTTGCCGGGCGCGCGCTGGGTGCGTTTGGCCTGACCGAACCAGACGCGGGCAGCGACGCAAGCGCCACACGCACGAAGGCGCGCCAGGACGCCGACGAGTGGGTCATCGACGGATCGAAGGCATTCATCACCAACTCGGGTACGGCGATCACGTCGGTCGTCACTGTGACGGCGCGCATCGATCAGGGCATCAGCGCATTCATCGTTCCCGCGGGCACTCCCGGCCTGATCGTCGAGCCGGCGTATCGCAAGCTGGGCTGGCATGCCAGCGACACCCACGGACTCACGTTGCACGAGTGCCGGGTGCCACTGGATCACATGCTGGGCCAACCCGGCAGTGGCCTGCGCAACTTCCTGGCCATCCTGGACGACGGTCGCATCGCCATCGCCGCACTGGCCGTGGGGTGTGCCCAGGCGTGTCTGGACATGGCGGTCGAGTACGCGCAACAGCGGCAGGCATTCGGTGGTCCCATCGGACGCTTCCAAGGACTGGCCTTTCAATTGGCCGACCTTGCAGTCGCGGTCGAGAACAGCCGCAACCTGACCTACACGGCGGCTCGACTCAAGGACCAGGGCAAGCCGTTCAAACAGGCAGCGGCCATGGCCAAGCTGTATTCCACCGAGGCTGCAGTCGACGCCACAAGAGTGGCCACGCAGGTGTTCGGCGGAGCCGGATTCATCGAAGAGACCCCGGCGGCCCGGTTCTATCGCGACGCCAAGATCCTCGAGATCGGCGAGGGCACCAGCGAGATCCAGCGGCTGATCATCGCCAGGGGTCTGGGTCTGCCCGTGGGATGATCTCGGACACGCACCGTTGAGACACGCACTGATGAACGAGCACCGATGAACGAAGACGCCGAGTTCCAACGACGGGCCACGCGCGCGTCTGCGGGCAATCGCGACATCCAGGGCGGCCGCGAGGGCGACAAACTGGCCAGGCAGAACAAGCTGTTCGTTCGCGACCGCATTGCGCTGCTGGTCGACCCCGATTCCTTCGTCGAAGACGGGCTGCTTGCCAACACCACGGCCGACGATCTGCCGGCGGACGGCATCGTGACGGGGCTGGGTCGGGTCGATGGTCGCGCCGTGTACGTGGTGGCCAACGACCCCACGGTGAAAGCAGGGTCGTGGGGAGCGCGCACCGTCGAGAAGATCGTCCGCGCCACCGAGTACGCCCTGCGGCACGAGACGCCGATCTTCTGGTTCATCGATTCCGCCGGTGCGCGCATCACCGATCAGGTCGACCTGTTTCCGGGACGACGCGGTGCCGGTCGCATCTTCTCGAACCAGGTCAAGTTGTCGGGCAAAGTGCCTCAGATCTGTTGTCTGTTCGGGCCCTCGGCCGCGGGTGGCGCGTACATCCCGGCGTTCTGCGACGTGGTCATCATGGTCGAGGGCAACGCGTCGATGTACCTGGGTTCGCCCCGCATGGCCGAGGAGGTCATCGGCGAGCGAGTGACGCTGGAAGAGATGGGTGGCGCCCGCATGCACGCCAGCGTCTCAGGGTGCGGCGACAACCTGGCGGTCGACGACACCGATGCCATCGAGCAGGCCAAGCAGCTGTTCTCGTACCTGCCGTCGTCATGGCGCGAATCGTCTGTGGCGTTGGAGCCAGAGGGGCCAAGCCGCGAACTGCGGCGCGACGTGCTACCGGCCGAAGAGGCCGCCGGGTACGACATGCACCGGCTGATCGACGGGCTGATCGACGCTGACAGCTTCATGGCGTTGAAGCCCCTGTTCGCGCCCGAGTTGGTCACCGGCCTCGCCCGCCTCGACGGGCACGCCATCGGGGTGGTTGCCAACAACCCGATGTACAAGGGCGGCGTACTGTTCGGCGACTCCGCCGACAAGGCCGCTCGATTCATCTGGATGTGCGATGCCTACAACATCCCGCTGCTGTTCCTTGCCGACGTTCCCGGCTTCATGATCGGCACCCAAGTCGAGCGCGCCGGCATCATTCGTCACGGCGCCAAGATGATCACAGCAGTCACCGAGGCCACGGTGCCCAAGATCTGCGTGGTGGTCCGCAAGGCGTATGGCGCGGGCCTGTACGCCATGTGCGGGCCGGCCTTCGACCCCATTGCCACCCTTGCCCTGCCGACCGCCAAGATCGCCGTGATGGGTCCCGAGGCGGCCGTCAACGCGGTGTACGCCAACAAGATCGGCGCCATCGAGGACCTGGACCAGAGAGCCGCATTCGTCGCCGAACGTCGCGCCGAGTACGAGGCCGACGTCGACTTGTACCGACTGGCCAGCGAATTGGTCATCGACGCCGTCGTGTCGTTCGAGTCACTGCGCGACGAGATCGTACGCAGGTTCGCAGTGGCCGACCCGGTCGATCGCGACGCGGTCCAGAAGCGACACGCCGTCTACATGGGATAGGTGTCGATGCGCTAGCATTTTCGAATCGTCGTCAGAATCGATGGGAGCGACGCCGATCGAGAACCGGGAAGGCGACTATCGTGCGACACGAACGCCAGGTGGAGTTGATGCGGCGTCTACAAGGTGTTGATGCTCCCCGCCCGGGGCCATTGGGCACGGCCAGCATGCACAACACCGCCAGCGCGTACACCTCGGTTGCGCGTTTCGAGGCCGAGCAGCGCGTGCTGTTCGGGCGCCTCCCCCAGTTGGCGGCGCTGTCGTGCGAGCTGGCCGAGCCAGGATCGTTCCGCACGATCACCTTGGGTCGCGTGCCAGTCGTCGTTGTGCGCCAGCCCGCCGGCCAGGTCCGTGCGTTCGTCAACGCGTGCCGGCATCGTGGGGCCACGCTGTTCACTGCGGAGTCCGGCGCGGGACTGCACAAGATCACCTGCCCGTACCATGCGTGGACGTACGGGCTCGACGGCTGTCTGCGCTCGTTCCCCGGTGCCGAGCCCGGATTTGACGACGTCGACAAGGCCTCGCACGGGCTGCACGAGTTCGCTGTTACCGAAGGGCATGGACTGATCTTCGTGCGGCTGGATGCCGAGGACGAACCGTTCACCGTCGACCAGGCGCTGCGCGGCGCGCAGGACGAGATCGCCGACTTCGGCCTCGACAACTACGTGCACGTCGAGACACGTTCGACCGAGTGGCGGATGAACTGGAAGCTGGTGATGGACACCTTCACCGAGCCGTATCACATCCCCTGGTTGCACAAGGATTCGATCGCCCCGTACTACATGTTCGATCGCTGGATCTTCGACGCCTACGGGCCGCATCCGCGATTCATCGGCACGCGCAAGAGCGTGACCGAAGAGTTCTCGAAGCATGAGGACCAGTGGGATCTGCTGCCCCACGGCACCATCCAGTACCTGCTCATCCCGAACGCGATCCTCGTGCACCAGGTGGATCACATCGAGCTGTGGCGGCTCGTGCCGGTGGCCGCCGATCGCACCATCTGCGTCACGTCGATCTATGGCCCGGGTCCCACGCTCACCGAGAAGGCGCACCGCTACTTCGTCAAGAACCTCGACGTGCTCCTGGGCGTCACCAACGTCGAGGACTTCCCGGCCCAGGAGGGCGTGCAGCGCAACCTTGCGTCGGGCGCGCTCCCCGAGGTGGTCTACGGGAAGATGGAGCCGGCGCTCGTGCACTACCACACGGCCGTCAACAAGTTCCTCGCCGACGCCGGCGAGCTCGCGTGACGCTCGGGCCGTGACCCCTCGGACGTCGACCGTCTGGCGCGGCCCCGCCGGCCGGGTTCGTCGTAGGTGACGGGATCGATCCGGCCACCGACCTCGCCACCCTGACGCGCACCGTTCGCGCGAGGATGCGACATGTACCGCATTCGGGTCCTCGTGGCCGCCGCCCTCCTGCTGGCCGCGTGTGGCTCGTCGAGCGGGCCGCGG
>JANNFQ010000322.1:0-8296 GCA_031380045.1 Acidimicrobiaceae bacterium | reverse complement strand
ATGTGGCACCAGGGGTCTCCATTCAGCAAGTATTGCCAGTCGTGCTCACCAAGATCCTGATCGCCAACCGTGGAGAGATCGCCGTCCGAGTCATTCGGGCCGCTCGCGAACTCGGAATCAAGACCGTTGCCGTCTACAGCGAACTGGATCGCGACGCGCTCCACGTGAGGCTGGCCGACGAGGCGTATGCGCTCGGCGGGCAGACCGCGGCCGAGAGCTACCTGAACACCGATGCCATCCTGAACGCCATCGAGCAGAGCGGCGCCGACGCCGTACACCCCGGCTATGGCTTCTTCAGCGAGAACGCCGACTTCGCTCGGGCCATCATCGCCAAGGGGGTCGCCTTCATCGGCCCACCGCCAGAGGCGATCGACGAGATGGGCGACAAGGTCAGTTCGCGCAAGGCGGCACAGCGTGGCGGCGCGCCGATCGTTCCGGGCACCACCGAGTTCATCACCTCCGCCGACGAGATCGTCGACTTCGGCAACGCACACGGGTGGCCGCTGGTCATCAAGGCCGCCTACGGAGGCGGCGGGCGCGGCATGAAGGTCAACCAGTCGGCCGCCGATGTCGAGGAAGCAATGGCCAGCGCCAAGCGCGAGGCCAAGGCGTTCTTCGGGCGCGACGAGATCTACATCGAGCGCTACCTCACGTGGCCCCGTCACGTCGAGGTGCAGATCGTCGGCGATCAGCAGGGCAACGTGGTGTGGGTCAGCACGCGCGACTGCTCGGCCCAGCGTCGCCACCAGAAGCTCATCGAAGAAGCCCCCTCGTACGGCATGGCCGAGGGCGTGGAAGAGGCGATGGGCGAGGCGGCGATCAAGGCGGCCAAGGCCGTCGGTTACTACAACGCCGGAACGGTCGAGTTCATCTATCAGGACGAAGAGTTCTTCTTCCTCGAGATGAACACCCGGTTGCAGGTCGAGCACCCAGTGACGGAAGTGATCACCGGCATCGATCTGGTCGAGTGGCAGATCCTGGTCGCCAGTGGCGAGCCGTTGCCGATGACCCAGGACGAGGTTGCGGCATGCCGTCGCGGTCACGGCATCGAGGTGCGCATCAACGCCGAGAACCCGGCGGGTGGCAAGTTCCTGCCGTCGCCCGGCACCATCACCAAACTGGTGCCACCCGACGGCTTCGGCGTGCGGTTCGACGCCGGTTACATGTCGGGCGACACCATCAGCCAGTACTACGACAACCTGGTCGGCAAGGTCATCGTGTGGGGCAAGGATCGGCCAACGGCCATCGCCCGCACCATTCGTGCGCTCGAGGAAATGGTGGTCGAGGGTGTGGCCACCACCATCCCGGCCGACCTGGCCATCTTGCGTCACCCCGACTTCGCGGCCATGCAGCACTCGACGAAGTGGGTCGAGGAACGCCTCGACCTGTCGGGCATCGCCGCGCCGGCCGCCCCCGCTGCGGCAGCCGACGATGCCGAGCCGCTGGTGCAGCGCACCACCACCGTCGAGGTCAACGGCAAGCGCTTCGACGTGAAGATGTGGGTGCCAGAGACCCCGATGGTGGCAGCCGGCCCGGCCAAGGCGAAGAAGCCGGCGCGCAGCTCATCGGGCGGCGCAGGCGGCAGTGCGGCCGGCTCGGGCAACGTCGAGGTGCCGATGCAGGGCACCATCGTGAAGGTGCTGGTCGAGGTTGGCCAGACCGTCGAGGTCGGTCAGGCCGTGGTCGTGCTGGAAGCGATGAAGATGGAAAACCAGATCACCGCCGACAAGGCCGGCACGGTGAAAGAGATCAAGGTGGCCGCCGGCGACACAGTCGGCGCCGGCGACGTGGTGGTCGTCATCGCCTGACCGTGGTCGCTTGACTCGCGTCAGGCGGGCGTTGGCCGAGCGGCGTTCAGCACCACCAGGGTGCCTGCGGCGCGGTCGTGCAGGCCTTGGCGCAACGGGCCGAGGAACGCAAAGGCGTACACGATCGCACCCAGCAGCCACCCGGCTGTGGGCACGGCGCTGAACACCACGGGCACCAGCGCGCGCTGCACGGCTGAGTACCAACCAACAGCCCCACCGTCGGCCAGGCGCACCACCCGGGTGCCGGTGACGAACTTGCCCACCGTGCGGCCGAGCAACCCGATCATCAGCGAGTCGTAGATCAAGGCCACACCGGCAGTTGCCAGATTCAGGGCCAACAACCCATCGTCGGTCAGCGTGTCGCCGGGCCGAAATCCGTAGATCACTGCACCCAGCGCCACCGGCAGCAGCACCAGGATCTGATCGATGACTGCGCCCAGCGCGCGGCGCCGGATGGGTGCCAGCACCAGGCCGGCCGGAACCGTGGCGCTGTGGCGCTGGTCGCGCTCGTCGGTGGAGAACATGTGCTGGCTCCGCCGTCACTCAGCCGCTTCGGCGAGCGCTTCGCTGAGGGCTGGGTGCACGAGCAGGCTCTCGACGATGTCGGTCACCTTCAGGTTGGCGGTCACTGCCAGGGCGATCACGCTGATCAGTTCGGCGGCGTGACGGCCCACGATCGAACCGCCCAGCACCACCCCGGTGGCCGGGTCGCTGATGATCTTCACGAAGCCGCGCCAGTCGTTGTTGATCAACGCTTTCGGCGTAGAACTGAACGGCACCTTGGTGACCCTGATCTTGCGGCCCACCGCGAACGCGTCTGCTTCGGCCAAGCCCACGTCGGCAATCTCGGGTTCGGTGAAGATGGCGCTGGCCGCTTTGTCGTAGTCGAGGTGCCGGTGCGCCACCTTCTGCAACCCCATCACGTGTTCGGCAACCTTGCGCCCCTGCATGCTGGCCACGCTGGACAATGGCAACTTGCCGCTGGTGTCGCCGGCTGCGTAGATGTGGCTGATGTTGCTCTGGCAATGGCGGTTGATGACCACGTAGCCGCTGCGATCCACCTCGACCCCGGCCGCATCCAAGCCGAGGCCATCGGTGTTGGGCACCGAGCCGATCGCCAGCACGGCGTGCGAACTGCGTACCACTCGGCCGTCGTCGCAGCGGACAACGACTTCGTCGGCCCCGTCGGAGCGCTGTTCGCGCTCGATGCTGGTGGCGCGTGCCCCCTTCAGCAGGCTGACACCTCGCTTCAAGAAGTCTTCTTCCAGCACAGCTGCAACCTCGGCGTCCTTACCCGGCAGCACCTGCTGGCGGCTGACGACCAGCGTCACCTTGGCGCCGAACGAGCTGAACATGTGCACGAACTCGACACCGGTGACGCCCGAGCCGACCACCGTGATGCTTTCGGGGAACACCTTCGGTGGATAGCAGTCGCGAGTGATCAACACCCGGTCGCCGTCGGGAGTGCACCAGTCGGGAATTCGTGGACGCGAGCCGGTGGCGACCAACACGGCGTCGGCCGGGATGTTTCGGACCGTGCTGGCACCATCGGTGCCCACCGTGGTGATCTCGACCTCGTTCGGCCCCAACAAGCGCGCCGATCCGTGGATCAGGTCGACGCCCTGGCTGGTCAACAACTGCGTGGTGTTGCGCTGCAGCCGGTTGGCGATGCTGTGGATGCGCTCGGTCAGCGCGTCGACATCGACCTCGGGCTTCTGTTGCTCCAGGCCCATGCCTTCGAGCCGGCGAGTGAACGCAATCGCCCCGCCGGTGGCAATCATCGTCTTCGACGGGATGCAGTCCCACAGGTGCGCGGCGCCTCCGATGATGTCGCGTTCCACCAGGGTGACCTGTGCACCCAGTCGCGCCGCGTACGTCGCTGCCGTGTTACCCGCTGGGCCACCACCGATGATCACGAACCGAGTCGCCACAGCGGCCGAGGCTACCGGTCGTGCGGCTGTACCACCGGTGCACCGTCATCGGCGGTGAACATCGTGTCGCCTTCGGTGGGTGCCATGCGGAAGGCCGATTCGATGGTGCCGTTTGGCAGATTGGGGCAGTACTTCGATGGATACGACCACGTGTTGCGTGGTTCGCCGACCCACTCGAAGTGCATGCCGTCCGACAGCAGGAAGTTGCCGCCCCAGGCGAAGTTGTGCTTGCGGAAGATGCGCACCACGCGGCAGTCCATGCGCGGCACACTGCCCTGCGCGTTGGTGACCGTGTTGGTGTCGAAGGCCATGCCCCACGCGTGCCGGCTGACCGAGCCGATGTTGGCCAGCGCCCGGGCATACCGCGGGTTCCAGCAGCCGCCGTACGTATTGGTGTTGGTCAGATCGATCGCGAACGACAGGCCCGACTCGTACACCTCTTTCAAGGCGGCCTGCAGGTCGCCCACGATCAGTCGATGGCAGAAGGCGCGCACGCCGATGTACTGGTAGTTGACCTGCTGAATGTTCGCCGCCACCCAGTCGGGATCCATGGTCATGTTGTCGAAGCCGTTCACACGGAAGGCGAACTCGCCCAGCAACTTCTTGGTCGTCGCCAACCCCAGGGTGCCGTCGGGACTCGCGGGGTTCCACGACTTCGAGATGCGCACCCCGAAGCCATCCGCCAAGCCCTGTGCGGCCAATGCTGCATCCAGCGCCTGGCGCGAGAACTGTCCATAGATGAGGACTCGGGTGGTGATGGTGGCACCCAACACATCGGCCTGGTCCAACGACATCACGATCTCGGCACCGCCCACCTCGGCGTCGGGCACGACGGCACCGATGACGAAGCTGCGCGCATTGCCGTCGGCGGCGATCAGTTCCACAGTGTCGCCCGACTGTGCGCCACGAAGGAGGGCGCTGGTCTGGCTCATCACGACCGTGCCGCCTGCGACGAGCGCCGAGATGTTCAGGGTCATCACCCGGCCTATGGCGTCCACCGGCAGGGCAGTGACGCTGAGCGGATACTGCCAGACACCGTTGGCCAGCGTGGCCTGCTGCACGGTTGCGGTGCCGCGACGCACGGCGTACAGACCGACGGTGAAGCCCCGCCCCAGCACGCTGGGTGCGTTGACCGCGACTGCCACTGCTTCTGCCTTGGCTTGCAACGCGGCCGACAACTGGCCGAACTGATTGATCGAAACCGCATCGCCCTCGTACGGCAGGCGACCGGCGGTGCTGACCGATTCGGCAGGGTTCGAGAACGCCTCGGTCACTGCGCCTGCGGCGGGCGGCGCAGCGGCCAGCCGAGCCCCCGCCGCAGTGGTGGCGCCGGTCAACGGCACGGCGGTAGCCGCCGCGACGGCCACCAGCATCGCCACGATCCGGAGGCCGCGCTGGCCCCTGACTCTGTTGAACGCGATACTGCTGAACGGTCGGCGAGACCAGCGCGGCGTGGTGGTGCGACCAACGGTGATCGTGCCGTGCACCAGGTCTGTTGTCGTTCGCCGTCGACGCACCCGGTCTCCTGTTGTTCGTAAATCGCCCGAAGAGTGACGCTACCACCACGCAATTCAGCTCCACCGGCAGCACCGCAGCCGGTACCGTCTTGCCACTGTGGACACTGCCAGCGACCCCGCCACCAGCGATGAACGACCGCCCGTGAGCAGCGACGAGATATCCGACCGCACCCCGCGACTGGACGGGGCGGCGGACGCGGTCGGGGTGGGCAGCGGTTTGGCTGTCGAGCAGGCAAAGCGCCTGGCCAAGTTGGACGACATGCGCCGGCAGGGCGTGAACCCGTATCCGTACCGATTCGATCGCACCCACACCCTGGCCGAGGTGCGCCAGCAGCACGGCACGCTGCACCCGGGCACCGAGACCGAAGCGCGCGTGGCCGTTGCCGGCAGGGTGATGTTGATTCGCCAGCAGGGCAAGCTGGTGTTCGCCAACATGCGCGACCGCACCGGCGAGTTGCAACTGTTCGTCTCGAAGGCGGTCGTGGGCGACGACGCATTCGCGGCGTTCGCCGACCTGGATCTGGGCGACTGGGTGGGCACTGAAGGTGTGGTCATGACCACCCGCAAGGGCGAGCTGAGCGTGAAGGTGGACCGGTTCGAGTTGCTGTCGAAGGCCGTCCGGCCGATGCCCGACAAGTGGCACGGGCTGACCGACACCGACACGCGGTTCCGTCAGCGCTACGCCGATCTGATCGTGAACGACGACGCGCGCCGTGCCTTCCAGATTCGTCACGAGGTGATCGGCAGCTTTCGACGCACGCTGCACCAGCGCGGTTTCATCGAGGTTGAAACTCCGGTGTTGCACGTCGAGGCGGGCGGCGCCCACGCCCGACCCTTCATCACGCATCACAACACCCTCGACATGCAGTTGTACCTGCGCATCGCGCTGGAGTTGCACCTGAAGCGGTTGATCGTGGGTGGCATGGAACGGGTCTTCGAGATCGGTCGCATCTTCCGCAACGAGGGCATCAGTACCCGCCACAACCCCGAGTTCACGATGATGGAGCTGTACCAAGCCTTCGGCGATTACACCGAGATGATCGCCATCACCGAAGCGCTCATCACCCAGGCAGCGGTTGATGCCACCGGCACGTCGGTCGTCACCGTTCACGGCCCGGCTGGTGTCACCGAGTCGGTCGATCTGGCGCGGCCCTGGCGGCGCGCCCGCATGATCGATCTGGTACACGACGCGATCGGCGTGCAGGTTCACCCCTCGCAACCAGTCGAGGAGCTGCGCGAACTGGCAGCCCGTCATGGCGTGTCGTGTGCGCCGCGGTGGGGGTCGGGCAAGATCATCGAGGAACTGTTCGAGGCCACTGCCGAGCACCTGCTGATCGGCCCCACGTTCGTCACCGGTCATCCGGTCGAGATCTCGCCGCTGGCCCGTACCGACCGCAACGATCCGTTCTTGACCGAACGGTTCGAACTGTTCGTGGGCGGCCGAGAACTGGCCA
Organism: Acidimicrobiaceae bacterium; assembly: GCA_031380045.1. Taxonomy (GTDB): domain Bacteria; phylum Actinomycetota; class Acidimicrobiia; order Acidimicrobiales; family Ilumatobacteraceae; genus VFMC01. The sequence goes on along the minus strand of JANNFQ010000322.1, from coordinate 1,586 downwards.
ACGGCTACAGCGAGCTGAACGACCCGGTGGAACAGCGTGCGCGGTTCGAGGACGAGCAGCACGCCAAGGACCTGGGCGACGATGAGGCCGCCACGGCCATCGATCACGACTATCTTCGGGCGCTGGAGTACGGCATGCCGCCCACCGGTGGCCTGGGGGTGGGCATGGATCGCGTCGTCATGTTGATCGCCGGGGTCACCTCGATCAAAGAGATCATTCTCTTCCCGACGCTGCGACCCGAGGTGTTCTGAGATGTTGGAACTGGCCGTGATCTTCCACCGGGTGGCCGCGATGATCGACTGGACGAGGGGCAAGTCATGAGGCTGGCGTGGGGTCTGGGTTTGGCCACGGTCGGCCCCGATGGCGTGCTGCTGGACGCGTGGTTTCCGTACCTGGGTTTCGGCGACGCCCCGGCCCATGTCGACGGTGCGTTGTTGCATGCCGCGCCCGCCGAGGATGACGTTCGTGGGTATGCCCGCGATCTGGTGTCGATCGAGATCGACGTTGATGCCGCGCCAACATCCACCGCCGACGTGTACCTGCGGCTGCACCTGCTGTCGAACCGGTTGGTGCGCCCACGCGAGGTCGCGCTGGACGGCATCTTCGGGCTGCTGCCAAACAACGCATGGACCAACGTGGGCCCCATCGCGCCCGATCACGTGGACGCGGTGCGGATGCGGATGATGACCAAGGGCGATCGACTGTTGGTGCATGGGTTGGACAAGTTTCCGCGCATGACCGACTACGTCACGCCCAGCGGCGTGCGCATTGCCGATGCCGACCGAGTGCGCCTGGGCGCCCACCTGGCACCCGGCACCACGGTGATGCACGAGGGCTTCGTGAACTTCAACGGAGGCACCCTGGGCGTCTCGATGGTCGAGGGCAGAATCGGCTCCGGCATCGTGGTGGGCGACGGCAGCGACATCGGCGGTGGAGCGTCGATCATGGGCACGTTGTCGGGCGGCGGCCAGGTACAGGTCAGCATTGGCGAGCGTTGTCTGTTGGGAGCACAAGCCGGCATCGGTATCAGCCTGGGCGACGAGTGTGTGGTCGAGGCCGGGCTGTATGTGACCGCCGGAACCCTGGTGAAGTTGCTGCCCGATGGCGAGGTCGTGAAAGCCCGCACGCTGAGCGGTTCCAGCGGTTTGCTGTATCGCCGCAACAGCCAGACCGGTGCGGTCGAGGCGTTGCCCCGCTCGGACAAGTGGACCGGCCTGAACGCCCAACTGCACGCCAACGACTGACGGCCGCGGGCCAACTGACAGCGAGGGTCGTCGCGCCCGAGAGGACGCAAGATCCGCGCTCGATCCAAGGCACCCCCGAAGTCACGGCGCGCCGGGACCACGGCCCTGCGCTGCAACCGCGTCGGGACCAACATGGCGCCGGGTTCGACCACGCGCCGGGTTCGACATGGCGCCGGGTTCGACCTCGCGCCGGGGCTGACCGCTGGCCGCTCACTGCCACTGCTCGCTGGGTGGGCCGGTGGTCATGATGGTGGTGCCGGTGTGGTTGGTGACGGTGAGGGATCGGTCTGGGGCGAGGGTGAGGGTCCAGTGGTTGGTGTGGATGATGTCGTGGTGGTGTTT
>JANNFQ010000204.1:0-2443 GCA_031380045.1 Acidimicrobiaceae bacterium | reverse complement strand
GACGAGATCTGTCGACGGCTGGACGGTCTGCCCTTGGCCATCGAACTGGCCGCCGCGCCGATGCCTGCGTTCGGGTTGCCGCAACTGCTGCACCGGCTGAATGACCGGTTCGGCCTGTTGACCCGACGTCGCGGAGCGGTCGACCGGCATCGCAGTCTGCGCACCACAGTGGCCTGGTCGTACGACTTGCTGACGGCAGACGAGCAGCTGGTCTTCGATCGGCTGTCGGTGTTCACCGGCGACTTCGACATCACTGCGGCCGATGCGGCGTGCGGCTTCGAGCCATTGGTGGGCAGCGTTGGAGAACACGTCGCGGCGTTGGTCGAGCGCTCGATGTTGAACGTCGAGCGCGGGTCGATCGATAGCCGCTATCAAATGCTCGAGACCGTCCGCCAGTACGGAGAGGAGCAGTTGGCACAGCGAGGCGAAACCGAGGTCGTTGTTGGACGTCACCTGGCCCACTTCGTGGCCTGGGTCGAGGTCGCCGACGCCGGCATCCGCGGGCGCGACGAGCGGCTGTGGCATCACCGGTTCGAGGCCGACTGGCACGAAACGATCTTGCTGGACGCGATCGACGACGTGTTGGCCAGTGCAGAGAAATAGCTCCCGAGCACTATGGTGCCAAGACCGATCGTGAGCTGACCAGGAGGGGAGAGCGCCGTGATCAGAGCAGCACTGCGCGACCTGCAGTGGCGGCGGAAGCGTTTCGTGATTGCGATGGCTGGGGTGGCGTTGGTCTTCGCCATGGGGCTGATCATGACCGGCCTCGACGAGTCGTTCTCGCTCGAGGTCGACCGAACGCTGGACGCCGTCGGCGCCCAGGTGTGGGCCGTGTCCGACCAGGCGTCGGGCCCGTTCACCTCGTTCCTGCCCATGATCGACACCGCCGGCGGGCCGGACGGCGCACCGATGCTGGTCTTGCGTCAGACCATCGCCGACGGCGACAAGGTGCTGGACCTGGTCGTGTTGGGTGTGGTCCCCGGCCGCCTCGGTTCACCCACCGATGTCGACGGCGCCCCCCTGGCGCAGCCCGGGCAGGTGGTGGTCGACGACGGGCTGGAAGGAGCCGGCATCGGCGACACGCTGAACATCGGCGGACGCAGCGTGCAGGTGGTCGGCACGGTGTCGGGACAGCGGCTGCTGGCCGGATTGCCGATGGCGTACATCACACTGTCCGATGCACAGGCCATCTCCACGCAGGGCCAGCCGGCGGCAACGGCCTTCCTGTACTCGCAGCCTGCCATCGACCCGCCGCCCGGCTTGAAGGTCATGACCAACGCGCAGGTGAAGAGCGATGTGCTTCGACCGTTGAAGGATGCGCGATCGTCCATCAGCCTGGTGCGGTACCTGCTGTGGACCGTTGCTGCCACCATCATCGGTTCGGTGCTGTACCTGCAGGCCATGGAACGCACCCGCGACTTCGCGGTGTTCAAGGCAACGGGTACGTCCACGGCGGCGATCGGCGTCGGGCTGGCCTTGCAGGCAGTGGTGCTGTCCCTCGCGGCGGCGGCGTTGGCCGCGATCCTCGCGTTGATCCTGGCTCCCATGTTCCCGATGCACGTCGAGATCCCTGGCAGCGCCTTCATGCTGCTGCCCGTCGTGACGGTGGTCGTGGGCCTGCTGGCCAGCCTGATCGCCCTGCGCAAGACCGCGACCGTCGAACCAGCGCTGGCGTTCGGAGGCTGACCGTGCCCGATCTGCACGTCAACGACCTGACGGTCGAGTTCCTGAAGGGCGACTACACCGTGCGCCCGATCGACGACATGACCTTTACGGTGAAGGCCGGCTCGCTCGCACTGCTGTTGGGTCCGTCGGGTTGCGGCAAGACCTCACTGCTGTCGTGCTTGGCCGCCATCATGCGACCCACGTCGGGCACGGTCGTCTACGGCGACACCGACGTGACCGCGCTGTCGGGCCAGGGCCTGACCGAGTACCGGCGCCACGGGGTAGGTGTGGTGTTCCAGGCCTTCAACCTGGTGCCCAGCCTGACCAGCACCGAGAACGTTGCGGTGCCGATGCGATCGGCGGGTGTGCGCGCCCGTGCAGCGCGAGACAAGTCCATCGAGTTGCTGGAAGGCGTCGGTCTGGCCGATCGTCTGACGCACCGGCCCAACAACCTCAGCGGCGGCCAGCAGCAACGGGTCGCCATCGCCCGTGCCATGGCGTTGAGTCCGCCGCTGGTGCTGGCCGACGAGCCCACGGCTCATCTCGACTACGTGCAGGTCGAGGGCGTGCTGCGGCTCATCCGGCGGCTGACCGACGGCGGGCGCGTCGTGGTGGTGTCCACGCACGACGACCGCATGCTGCCGCTGGCCGATCAGATCATCGAGATGCGGCCCAACTTCCTGCCACGCGAGGATGCGGCGCCGGTCTCGATCAGCCTGACCGCCGGGCAGGAGCTGTTCCGCCAGGGCGACCCCAGCGATCTGATCTACATGATCGA
>JANNFQ010000197.1:0-1641 GCA_031380045.1 Acidimicrobiaceae bacterium | reverse complement strand
AGCCACGGCAGAGCGCGACGCAGCAATCGGGTCAGGCCGTGGCGGGCGAACGCGGCGGTGACGGCGAGGGCCATCATCACGACACCCATTCCAACGCCGAATGCTGCGAACACGGTCAGCGATGATGCTGTCCCGTCGGATGTGAGCGACGCTGCGATCAGAGTGAGAAACAGCGGCAGGGTGCATCCCAGCGAGGCGAGCCCGTATCCGGCGCCGAACGCAACAACAGTCGCTCGCGACCGGCCGTCACGTTGGATCTCGGACGCGTGAGCGAGACGGATGGACTTGCCGGCCAAGGCCGCTGCGCCGACAACGATCAGCAGTGCCCCGACTCCGAGGCCGACCCACGGAATGACGCGAGCGACAGCGTTGGCCCCGAGCGTGATGGGCAGTCCGATCAACGTGAACACACCCAGGAACCCTGCGGTGACGAGCAGCCCGATCTGCAGACCTTGAGCGACCCGGCTCGCCGCAGACGGCAGGCGCGAGTCATCGGTGCCAACATAGAACGACAAGAACGCTGGAAGCAGCGGGAACCCGCACGGGTTGAGCACTGACAACGCTCCGGTGATCGCCGCAAGTGACAGCGAGACGCTACCCACCAGCAACACTCTCCCGTAGGCGATGTTGTGCGTCTTTGACTGCGCGATGGACAGCAGGTAGGCAACACTCACCGGACGGGTTGAGATATTCGCAGGCGCACAATCCGTCGGCGACGGCGGCTTTCACCGCTGTCTTGATCGTGCTGGTTCCACCGTGGGCGGCGACGTCGATGCCGATGTCGGCTTTCGTGTGTGCGAAGCAGAAACAGACAGGGATCGGTCGCGCTAACGCTTTTCCCCCAACCTGGGCGATGACTTCGGACTCGTCAACAACGTCGGTGTCGTGAAAGAACACCGCATCGCACGCCAGGTTTGCGCAGTACCGCCACGACCCTGCTGCCGCGGTCGGGCGGTGTGCTCGCACCGGTGCCGCGCCGACTACCGGACCCGACGTTCCGCAACGCGGACACGACATCAAGCCGTCGGCCACATCGATGCAGCAATCGCTCACGCGGCCACCCGTACCCGAGCTGACTTCGGCGCACCGGACTCGGGCAGCGATTCTGTCGTCGGATCGACCGGCAACAACTCTGCCCGCTGGCGTCGCCCACGAAACCACAACGCGCCCATCGCCACGACAGCGACGCCGATCGCTGCCCACACTCCACAACCCCAACCCGCCACAGCAACCAAGACGCCGCCGGCGAGCAGCGACGGAATCGCACAGCACGACGCGACACCGACAACTCCCATTGCCAACACGCGGGTGGTCCTGTCGGAACGACGTGCTTTCGGGGCACAACAGTCATCGGGCGCGGTGCCGTACACACGGACACCGTAAACCTTCCATCACAGGAGAAGGTCAAGGGCTAACATCGCGATCATGCGCATCGGAGAACTCGCCGCTGCGTCGGGGCATCCGACACGAACGATCCGCTTCTACGAAACCCGCGGCCTGCTGCCCGAGCCAACACGCTCGACGAACGGCTACCGGGTCTACACCGACGCCGACAGCCATCGCCTCGAGTTCATCCGTAACGCCCAGGCCGCCGGACTCACCCTCACCGAGATCGCCAGCGTCATCCATCTCCGCGACGAC
>JANNFQ010000174.1:0-3208 GCA_031380045.1 Acidimicrobiaceae bacterium | reverse complement strand
GAACACCTGCCCATCGCGGCCGTGGACGCGCTGGATCTGCTGGCTGTCGTCAGCGATCGACAGGGACAGGCCTCAGCGGCGGCGATCGCGACGTTGGCCGCAGCCGAACGTCGGCGCCTTGGTTACCACTTCTGCGTTCTTCCGGCCCACGCGGCAGTCGGGCTCGGCGAGAGCGGCGATCACCTCGACGTGTCCGAAGTGATCGCCGCGCTCCTTGATCGACGACAGCAGGTGTGAGCGTTCGACTCAGGCCAGCTTGGCCAGGAGCATGCGTTCGCTCGCTCCCTGCTCGAACAGTTTGTTGGTCCCCGCGGCGGCCAGCATCTCGAGATATTCGGGGTCGCTGCCGATCGAGTTCAGCTTGTCCAGTTCCTGGGGGGTGTCGACACCGGCCAGCCACGACACCTCGAACATCTTGCCCGCTGCCGATGTGGTGACGGTCATGCCGGCACCGGTCACCTTGGTGACGTGCTCTGCCACCTGGGTTGACCAGGCAATGGCGTCCATCATCGCCGAGCGGTCGATGCCGGCCCTCGTGACCAGTACGAACTGCTTCGGGGCCGACGGCTCGCCGGTCACGGCGATCACGTCGGACAGGATGGTGGGAGCGGGTTGGGCCAGCACGCCGTCGGCGGTGGCGGCGAGCGCAGCCCATTCGGTCGACAACGCCACCTTCATCTGGGCGGTGATCATGCCGGCGTAGTCGTCGAAGCGCGTGCTGAGCGCGAACGATCCGTACGGCCGGCCGGTGACGGCGGCCCAAGCGAACCAGTCCTGGCCCGAAGCTTGTCCGAGTACGTCGCGCATCTGCGCAACCAATGCTCGGAGATGGCCGCTCTTGCCCGGGCTGGCCGTGAGTTCTGACGCTGAAACCAACATGTCGTGGATCCCCTCCTGATGGCGCGCACGATGCGCTGCCACGAACAGCATGAGCAGTCGCTGTTACAGCAGCGCGTCACGTCGGAACCGACACCACAGGATCACGCTCACCGCCGTGCCTCGGCGGCGACGTCACGTAGTCATCGTGGCGCGAGTACTTTCAGGCCCGCTGCCTGGGCGGCAGATGCCAACTCGATGTCGTAGGTGACGAGTTCATCGACGGCTATCCGGATCGCAGTGGCGAGGTGGATGGCGTCGCATGACCCACGTTCAACCAACTGTTGCGCGGGAGCCCGCTAGGTTCTGCAACAGGCGCGCTGGTACCCCTGCAACGCTGGCTCGGACGGCTCCTGGAGGGTCGATGCGGATGACGATCTTCGAAGACTTGCGCGCCAGCCACGAGGTGCAGCGGTCGTACGCGCGGCGGATGACTGATGGCCGCACATCGCCCTCCAACCGTCGGGTGGCCTTTCTTGCTCTTGCCAGCGAACTCGACGCCCATGCCACAGCCGAGGAGCGCCACCTGTATGTCCCGCTGCTTCTGAACGACGCTGGGCTCTCGGTGAGTCGACACGCGCTGGCGGATCACCACAAGTCCGAGCAGTTGGTCGAGCAGCTCCGTGGAGTTGATCCTGCAACGGACCACTTCGGCGAGCTCGCCAAGGAACTCGCAAGTGAGGTTCGAGATCACCTGAACGAGGAAGAGCACGGAACTTTCCAGCTCGCCGGAAAACTGCTCTCGAAGTCGGAACAGAAGGTGCTCGCCAGTGCGTATCGAGCCGAATACATCAAGCGCGGCGGCGCCGCCACGATGTGATCGCACGCGCCGGTGTGGATGTCGGTGCTGTGGGTCGTGTTGCTCGGAACGCTCGTGCCGTATCTGCTCGAGATCGCATCGCTCGATCATCTGACACCTATGGCGTTCCGCTCGCACTGAGCTTCGGCGGTCCGATAGGTGACGAGTTCGTCGACGGCCAACCGGATGGCAGTGGCGAGGTGGATGGCGTCGTTCGAGCGAAGCGGGGCGTGGGTGCCGGCGGCGATCATGTCGGAGATGCGGGCCTGACCGCTGCGCACGTCAACGGACGATCTGCGAGGCCTCATCAACAAGACGAGCCGCTTGGTTGACCGCGGACTCGGCGTCCTTCATCACCACCGACAAAGTCTGGTACTGAGACTTCGTCTTCGGCTTCAACAGACGATCAAGCGTCGAAGCGAGATCCGCACCGATCTTGCCGGCCTTGCGCAGCTCTCCGACAGCTTGTCGGTGATCGTCGGCTTTGGCAGTCTTGCCGACCGACACGAGACAGATGGCGTCCTTGGCGTTGATTCCGGCGATGACCGCGTTGGAGGTGGCAACGTTCGCATGCCCGTTCGCGAGCGCGGACTTTGCGTCCGACAGGAACTCCTGGGCCTTGGTGAGATGGCCGGGTGCCGCCTCGAGCGGTGTCATCTGGGAACCGGGTGGACGAGGGTGTCGAGGTCGGCGCCGACAAACTTGATGCCGTCACGGATGAGTGACCCGATCAGCGGGTCGTCGGTGCGCGTCAGTTCGGCGAGCTCGTCACGTGAGTACTCGAGCACCTCGCATGGTGACCCGCACCAGCGGCTCACCCGCTCTGAGAGATTGGCGACGTTCGTCGCCCAGCGCTGGTCATCGAACGACACCGTTGCCGGGCGGACCACCAAGAGGTCGATGTCGCTGCCCGGCGTGTCCTGACGCCGGGCGGCCGAGCCGAACAGGATCACGGACAGCGGAGGCGAATCCCACCCGTTCACGTCCTGTGCGACCCGCCGCTGCAACTCGTCGCGGGCGCCCAAGAGCACCTCGATCGCCCGGTACGACAGATGATCACGGTTGAGTTCATACCCGCCGGGAACCTTTACGACCAGTCCGTGTTGTCCGAGCTCGATGAGCAGTCGACTGGTGGACGACTGGCTCACGGTTCCAGTCAGTGCTGCGATCGTTCGGCCCGAAAGCGGCTGGCCTGTGCGCTCGAGCACGGTCAAGATCAGCGCCCTTTCGGGCGAGATGAGGGCTTCGAGCGGGTTACTCAGCATCACTGCATCCTCCTTCCGTGATTCTATTCTGAATCGAACGATGCACAACAGACTCAGGTGAGTGGTTGCTGACTCACTGTCCGGATCCTGCTGTCAACCGCAACCCGGCGTGCCATTCCGTGCCACAACGGAGCAGAAATGGGCAACACTGGTGGAACTGGATAACACCGGGGCTCATTGCACCGTGACGTTGGCGGTGCGGGACGAGCGGGGCAACGGATCATCGGCAATGGAGCGGGTGACGGGAATCGAACCCGCGTTCTCAGCT
>JANNFQ010000139.1:0-1966 GCA_031380045.1 Acidimicrobiaceae bacterium | reverse complement strand
CAGCACCCAGTCGTAGCCATAGGTGGGGACACCCAGATCGATCTTGGCCGGGTCGACCATGGCCTTCAACACACCCACGAGTTGCTCGACCCATGCGATCGGCGCAATCGGCCCGGGTTCGCCGCCGGCAAACGAGTAGTCGTACGCCATGACACGAATGCGGTCCACCAGTGGACCCATTGCCGCATGGTCGTACACCCAGTACCCACTGCTGTCAGTCTGCCCGCTGTCATAGACCGGCGGCACGCTGACGATCAGCTGCTTGCCGAGCCCATGCAACGCACCCGACAGTTCGGTCAGGAACGCAATCCAATTCGGCTTCGTGGTGGGCCAGGTCTGGCGGTCGTCGCTGTACGCGAACTTCTCGTAGTCCAAGTCGACGCCGTCGAACCCGCCATCGACCACCGTGGACACGATCAATTGCACGTGCGCCGATCTGCTTGCCGGATCGGCAAGTGTCGCCGCCATGGCACCCGATGGCGAATCGTCGAAGATGGTGGCGATCAGTGGCACCTTGCGTTCGGTGGTCGCAGCGCGGAACGTCGAGATCATGTCGGCAGGCATCTGTTCGTAGGGCACGATCGCGTTGCCGGCGACCGCCGAGAACGACACTACCGAGACGTCGGCGAACAGATCGCTGTTCCCTTGGAACGATCCCAGAGCAGTATCGGGCTGCCAGTACGGGGCCCAGCTGGCAACGGTCAGCGGCGGACCCTTCCGTTGCCACGGCGCGGCCCGCGACCAGGCCAAACCGCCCAGGATGATGATGACGATCACCGCCACACCGGCGAAGACGGTGGTGGGGACGCGCCGCTTCGAAGTGCTCGACTCGGCCATGGGCCGAGCGTACTCTCGCACCTCGCGCCGAACGCGTCGCTCGAACTTCGACGCTGGAATTCCGGTGGCGACTACGGTCGGCAACGTGCAGGCGATCCGATTGGAACGACGTGAGCATCTGTTGATCGCAACCATCGATCATCCGCGCAGCGAGTTGAACGCGGTCGACGAGATGTTGCACGACGACTTCTCCGAGTTGTTCGCGATGTTGAAACGCGAGGGCGACGCTCGAGCCGTCGTGCTGACCGGCGGTGACAAGCGAGCATTCAGCGCAGGTGGTGACTTCGATTGGTTCCCCACGCTGCGTCCCATCGACACTCTCGACCGACTCAGGCGCGCGGCCAAACAACTGATCTGGGATCTGCTGGACGTCGAGGCGCCGATCGTCTGCGCGTTGAACGGTTCGGCCGCAGGTTTGGGTGCATCGGTGGCGCTGCTGTGCGACGTGATCGTGATGAGTGAACGAGCATCGATCGTTGATCCCCACGTGAACGTGGGTTTGGTGGCGGGCGACGGCGGTACGGCGGTGTGGCCGTTGCTGCTGGGACCTCTGGCAGCCAAACGGCATCTGCTGTTGGGTGAACCATTGCGTGCCGACGAGGCACTGCGACTTGGCGTGGCCGCGGAAGTGTGCGCCCCTGGTGAGGTGAACGTCCGAGCTCTGGCGTGGGCCGAACGGTTGGCAGCACAACCGCCACTGGCGCTACGAGGAACGAAGATTGCGGTGAACGCCCACCTGAAGCGAGCATTGCTGGACAGCTTCGATCTGTCCACCGCACTCGAGATCCCATGCTTCCTGTCGCACGACCATGCCGAGGCGATCGACGCAATCCGCGAGCATCGCTCGCCGACGTTCCTGGGGAGATGACGATGACAGACCACGATCATCAAGCGGCGGCAGACGTCGTCGTCGATGCCATCCTGACCACGCGGGCGATCCGCCGGTTCAGCGATCGCGCGGTGGACGATGCCGACATCGCTACGTGCCTGCGAGCGGCTCAGCAAGCGCCCAGCGGTGGCAACGTTCAACCGCAGCAGTACGTCGTGGTCACCGACGCGACGATGCGTGCAACGGTCGGCGACTTCTATCGGCGCGCCTTCGATCGATACGAGAAGTCGCTGCCTGCGC
>JANNFQ010000176.1:0-3285 GCA_031380045.1 Acidimicrobiaceae bacterium | reverse complement strand
CAGTGCGCTCACCGACACCTGGTGTCGTCCGGAGAACCACCGAGAATGTACCGGCGATGACCGGCATCAGCACGCCGATGAGCGCAATGCTGATCAACAGCTCCACCAACGTGAAGCCGTCGTCGTTCGAGGGTCGGTAACGTTTCATCCCTTCACGACCTGAACCGACTCGACGATGCGGCCGTCGAGTCCTCGAACTTCGATGGTGATCAGCTGCAAGTTGATGCCCTTGTCGTCGTAGCACGTCGATTGGTAGGTGGACGTGCCATCCCAGAACAACACGGGGGGCACGATGCGGATGTTCGTAGCCGGCCAACCCTCAGGATTGGCGGGCCAGGTGCTTTGCACGATCAGTTGATAGGCGTTGGTCAGTTGTTGGTCGGCCTCGCGACTCGCCGTTTGCGTACCGCAGTCCTCGCGTTCCGACCCGTACAGCACGTCGGACGCGCTCTGAAGCCAGGCATGGGCGTTCGCGTGGTCACGATTGAGGCTGGAAGCGCTGACGGAAGTTCGTAACGTGACCAGTACGGCCGTCACCGTGATGCCCAGCAGCACGATCGACACGAGGATCTCGACGAGCGACGACCCGCCGTCCCGGTGCTTCTTCTTCCCTGGCGATGCGCCAGCGATCCGTCCTGTCCGATGTCTCATGCCCGCTCCGTTGGTGGTGACAGGGATTCATCGGGTGGTTCCATGGCCAACTTGAGCCCTATGGTCACCTGTCGTCGAACCACGAACATGGACCTTCGTACGGGTGAACAAAAGTCAAGGATTTGAAAGGACTGCCGTGCGTCGATCCTTTGACGAAATCTTGATCACATCATTTCGGTACACGCTCACGATGCTGGCGCTTTGTGGAACGACGGTTTCCGTCCTACGGTCCAGTCCGTGGTGCAACTGATCCTGGGGCCGATGCTGCGTCACGTCGACAGGTCGTCGGCGACCATCTGGTGCGAGACCGATCGTCCCTGCGTGGTCGAGGTGCTCAGTCAACCCACGAAAACGTTCACTGTCGATGGTCACCACTACGCGCTGGTCATCGTCGAGGGCCTCCAGGCCGGCTCGTGCACCGAATACGACGTTCGCCTCGACGGTGTCGTTGCCTGGCCGCCTCCTGACAGCACTTTTCCATCCAGCGTGATCCGAACCGTCGGTGACGGGTCTGTTCGCATGCTGTTCGGATCGTGTCGTACGGCCGCCCCCCACGAGCCGCCGTACACGCTGGAGTTCGCGCTCGATCCGAAGGGTCGCGGGTACGACGCGTTGCGCGCCCACGCCGTGCGGATGATGCACCAGCCGGTCGACCAGTGGCCGCACGTCGCCGTCATGTTGGGTGACCAGATCTATGCCGATGACTCGTCGCCGGTCACCCGCGAACGCATCGCCCAGAAGCGCAAGTCGCAGACGATGGAGGAAGGCCTGTCGCCAGACGTGGTCCATGGCTTCGAGGAGTACTGCTGGCTGTATCACGAGTCGTGGTCGCCCGACGTCGAGCGTTGGTTCTTCTCGGTCGTGCCGACGGCGATGATCTTCGACGATCACGACATGATCGACGACTGGAACATCTCTGATTCGTGGGTCCGCGAGATCCGTCAGCAGTCCTGGTGGGACGATCATGTGGTCGGGGGCTTGGCCACGTACTGGATCTATCAACACCTGGGCAACCTCAGTCCTGCAGAGATTCGTTCGCAGGGAATGTTGGCGGCGCTGCTGGAAATGGATGACGGCCACCAGTACTTGCAGTCGTGGGCGTTGCAGTCCGAAGAGTTCACCCCCGTGCCCGGCGGATACCGCTTCTCGTTCACCCGCCGTTTGGGCGATGTCATGTTGGTCGTCATCGATGCCCGGAATGGGCGCGTGCTGCAGCCGGGTCACCGGTCGATGGTCGACGACGACGAGTGGGCGTGGATCGTTGACCAATGCACCACCGGGCGCAACGCTGGCGCCCGCCATATGGTCATCGGGACCTCGCTGCCCGTGTTCGTTCCGGGCGGCATCGACGGCCTGCAGCGTTGGAACGAACGCGTCTGCGATGGCGCCTGGGGTCGGCCCGGAACCTGGTTGGGCGAGAAGGTGCGCCGCGGCCTGGATCTGGAGGACTGGCCGGCGTTCGAGCGATCGTTCCAGTCCTTCGTCGAACTGCTGGCTCAGCTGGGCGGTTCGCACCAGCCATCGCCACCGTCCACGATCGCGATCCTGTCAGGCGACATCCACTTCAGCTTTCATGCCCGGATCCACTTTCCACCGTCGATGGCGATGGTCAGCAACGTCCACCAACTGGTGAACTCCCCCATCCGCAATGCGCTACGCCCATTCGAACGAGTCGCCATGCGAGTGGCCATGTCACGCACGGGCAAGGTCATCGGTCGCTCTCTGCGGTGGTTGTCGGGTGGTCGCTCCACGCCGCTGCGTTGGACGCTCGATCACGGCCCAGTGTTCAGCAACTGCCTCGGTCTGCTGACCTTCCAGGACGAAGCTGCGTCGATGCGCTTGGAACGAGCCACGGTCGACGACGATGGCGCGCCACAACTCGAGATTGCCTTCGACGTCGATCTGCTCGCCGACTGATCTCGTTTCGATCACCCGTCGGAGGGGTACGTCGGGTGCCGTGGAACATCGACCCGCACCGTCACCGACCGCACATCCGCAGATCGCACGACCAGCGATTGATGCGGCTGGGGACGTTTCTCGACACAGACTCCGCAAGACGTGGCCGCTCCAGAAGTCGGACTTTGCGGCGCTGCTGGGCTTCTACGTTGCGATGACGTCGCTGTGGACGGGCGTCGGCTTGATCGTCAAGCACTTTGCCGACCGAAGTTCGATTGGAAGAACCGACCAAAACATCGAGGAGTGGTTCGTTCGGCGCCGCACACCAACACTGAACGATCTCAGTTTGGTCGGCTCGATGCTATCCGAGACGGCCATCAAGATCGCGGTGACGGCCATCGTGGGGCTGGCGTTGCTGTGGGTGTTGCACCGATGGGTGGACACGCTGGTCATCTGGGTCTCGCTGATCGTCGAGGCGATGATCTTTCTGACAGTCACCAAGATCGTTGCTCGACCGCGGCCCGACGTACCCAAGCTGGACGGTTCACCCGTGTCGTCCAGCTTTCCGTCGGGGCACGTTGCGGCGGCGATGTGCTATGCGGCCATGGCTGTGGTCGTGTTCTGGCACACCCGCCGGCACTGGATCAAGGTGCTGACCGTGATTGCGACGATCTTCGTTCCAGTTGCGGTGGCCTTGGCGCGCATGTATCGCGGCATGCATCATCTGACCGACGTGGT
>JANNFQ010000128.1:0-4818 GCA_031380045.1 Acidimicrobiaceae bacterium | reverse complement strand
GGTGCGCCCAGTGATGAACGTGCCCGACTGCGCGCCGACGACAGCTGGTGAGGGTGACGTGACCAACGGTGCGTTGTTCAGCCACCACCGGCCGAACAACAGGCCGGTGCAACTCTTGGCCAGCCCGACCGGGGGGATCGGCGCGCCCTATGCGATCGTCGAGCGCTACTACACCGATCAACGAACCGGCCTGACCTCTGCCACCGAGATCGTGGACATCAACGGACGTTCGACGCGGGTGTTCGTCGGTCCATATGGCCAGGGCGAGGTGCAGTTCGAGATGGAGGACAGCAGCGAGATGTACATGCGCACCCGCGGTTTCGATCTCGGGCAGTTGAAGGCCGTGGTTGCCGGCCTGACGCCGAGGCCCGCTGCCGCGGCGGTGCCGGGCTTCGACTTCACGCCACCGGCGGGTTCGGGGCTGACGCTGATGGACGAGAGCAACGGTCTGAACGGTCACTCGGTGGGCTCTCAGTGTCTGTTGGCCAACGGCGCATCCGTGTACGCCGGGTTGCTCAGCGGCGACCTCGTCTTCCAGTACGCGGTGGCGCTGGACTGGATCCCGCTGCCGGTGGTTGCCGAGCTGGATGGTCGCATCGTCCGCATCATCGGGAATCGCGGACCGGCGACGCAGGCGTTGTACTCGCTGACCAATGCCACGCCCGAGCAGTGGGCCGAGATGACGGCAGCGACCCAAGCTTGACGTCAGTCGAACAGGCCGGGCATGCCACCGCGGTCGGCGGGCAGTGGCAGGCCAAGATGGTTCCACGCCGCGGGCATGGCGATGCGGCCGCGTGGGGTGCGGGCGATCATGCCCTGTTGGATGAGGAACGGCTCGTACATGTCTTCGACCGTCTCGGGCTGCTCGCCCACGCTGATGGCCACAGTGCTGAGGCCAACCGGTCCCCCACCGAACTGCACGCAGACGGCACTGAGGATGGCGCGGTCGACCTTGTCGAGACCCAACTCGTCCACGCCGAACAGCTTCAGCCCGGCCTTGGCGGTGGCCTCGCTGATGGTGCCGTCGCCGCGCACCTCGGTGAAGTCGCGCACGCGGCGCAGCAGCCGGTTGGCGATGCGCGGGGTGCCGCGCGATCGGCGGGCGATCTCCCAGGCGCCCTCGATCTGGATGTCGACGTGCAGGATGCTGGCGGCCCGCACGACGATGGCTTCGAGCTCGTCGTCGCTGTAGTAGTCGAGGCGGGCGACCAGGCCGAACCGGTCGCGCAGCGGGCCGGTGATCATGCCGGTGCGGGTGGTGGCGCCGATGAGTGTGAACGGTGGCAACGTCAGGCGGATGCTGGATGCTGCCGGCCCCTTGCCCACCACGATGTCGAGCTGAAAATCTTCCATGGCCGGATACAGGATCTCCTCGACGGCACGCGACAGGCGGTGGATCTCGTCGATGAACAGCACATCGCCTTCCTCGAGCTTGGTGAGGATCGCGGCCAGGTCGCCGGCGCGCTCCAGCGCCGGACCCGACGTGATGTGCAGGTGCACGCCCATCTCGGCCGCCACGATGCCGGCCATGCTGGTCTTGCCCAGGCCTGGCGGCCCGGCCAGCAGCAAGTGGTCGGCTGGCTGGCCACGCTTCTTCGCGGCCTCGAGCACGATGGACAGATGCTCTTTCAGCTCGCTCTGGCCGACGAACTCTGACAGGCGCCGTGGCCGCAGGCCGACGTCGTCGACCTGGTCGTGGTCGGTGACGGCATTGGGGTCGAGGAACTCGTCACGCACGCTTGGCCCCCAACAACTTCAGCGCATCGCGCAGCAACGACGAGGCATCGCCCGTGGACGGCAGCTCGCGCAATGCGTCGCGCACTTCTTCGGGCGCGTACCCCAGCCCGGCCAGCGCCTCGCGTACATCGCCGACCACAGTGCTGCCCGAGCCATTGCTGCCGCCGCCGACACCGACCGGATCCAGCATGGGCATGTTCAGCCGGTTGCGCAGTTCGATCAGCAGTCGCTCGGCGGTCTTCTTGCCCACGCCCGGCACCAGAGTGAGCGCGCCCATGTCGTTGGTGGCCACGATGTCGACCAGGGCCGACGGGGTGTGCGTGCCCAAGATGGCGATGCCCATGGCAGGACCGATGCCGTGCGTGGCGATGAGGATCTCGAACGTGGACCGCTCGTCGCGATGACGGAACCCGTACAGCGTCTGTGCCTCTTCACGAATGTGGTGGTGGATGTACAGGAACACCGGCGATGACGGCTCGAGCTCGGCCAACGTGCGCGGTGTGACCGTGACGACGTAGCCGACGCCCCCGACCTCGACCAGCACCGACGAATCAGTGGTGCGCTCGAGCACGATGCCACGCAGCGAACCGATCATCGAACGGCCGCCGCACGTCCGCGGGCCACCTGCGCCGCCATCGGTGCCATGGCCAGGTGGCACAGCGCCAGCGCGGCGGCATCGGCCGCGTCGGGAGGTTCGGGCACCGTGGCCAGACCCAGACGAGCCTGCACCATCTTCTGCACCTGCAACTTGCCGGCACCGCCGTATCCGGCGACGGCGTTCTTGACCTGATTTGGCGTGTACTGCACCACATCGCAGCCCGCCGCTGCCGCTTCGGCCAATGCCAGACCGCTGGCTTGCCCCACGCTCATGGCGGTACGCACATTGACCTGGAAGAACACCTGCTCGACCGCCACGGCATCGGGCCGGAACTGGGCAATGAGCGCGGCCAGCTCAATCTTCAACTCGGCCAGTCGTTGCGGCAGCGGCGTGGTGGGTGCCGTGCGGATGACGCCCAGCGCCATCGTGACCAGCGTGCGCGAACCCTTACCGTCGATGACCGCGTAGCCGCACCTGGTCAGGCCGGGATCGATGCCCAGGACGATCATGCGCGGCAACGGGCTTTCAGCGGCGGGAGATTCCAGACGAACACGTGTACGACACTAGCATCGCGGCCGAAACGAGCGCGGGATCAGCTCAAGCCCTGCAGCACCTCGACCAGTTCGCTGACCGGTCGATAGGTCAGCCCGGCAATGGCCCGATGCGCGTACCGCACCACGCCGCCGGCGTCGATCACGAACACACTGCGCCGGGGAAAGCCGATGGGCCCCAATGTGCCGTACAGCCCGGCGACCGTCTTGTCGGTGTCGGCCAGCAACGGGAACTTGAAGCCGTGTTTGCCGCTGAACTTCTCGTGGCTGTCGACGCCCTGCGCCGAGATGCCCAACACCTGCGCGTCCAGCGCTTCGAACTGATCCAGCCCATCGTTGTAGCTGTTCAGCTGCTTGGTGCACACGGGCGTGTCGTCGCCCGGATAGAACACCAGCACCACTGGCCGCCCGGCGAAGTCGGACAGCGACACCGTGTCGCCGCCCGTAGCCGGCAGCGTGAACTGGGGGGCGCGATCGCCCACTGCGATGCTCATCAGCCGACCGCTTCCATGAGCTCTTCGCTGATGTCGAAGTTGCCGTAGACATCTTGCACATCGTCATTGTCTTCGAGCGCGTCCACGATGCGCAAGATCTTGCGAGCTTCGTCGAGATCGGAGACCTCGATGATGGTGGACGACACCTTGGTGGATTCAGCCGACACCACGGTGATGCCCGCAGCTTCGAGGGCATCGCGGATCTCGTACACATCGGACGACGCGCACACCACCCGCCAATCGTCTCCGTCTGCCGACACGTCGTCGGCGCCGGCGTCCAGCGCAGCCATCATCACCTCGTCTTCTCCACCGGTCGCGATGATGACACCCTTGCGGCTGAACTGCCAGCCGACCGCACCAGGCTCGGCCATCGATCCGCCCAGCTTCGCGAACACGTTGCGCACGTCGGCGCCGGTGCGATTGCGATTGTCGGTCAGCACATCGATCAGCAGCCCGACGCCACCGGGCGCGTAGCCCTCGTACGTGATCGATTCATACGTGCCGCCATCGGAGTGACCTGTACCCCGTTTGATTGCGCGATCGATGAGCTCGTTGTTCATCGACGCGGCCTTGGCCTTCAGCACCATGGTTCGCAGCGTGGCGTTGCTGGATGCGTCACCGCCACCCTCGCGTGCGGCGACCTCGATCTGGCGGGCGATCTTGGCGAAGATCTTGGCGCGGCGAGCGTCGGCGGCGCCCTTCTTGTGCTTGATGGTTGCCCATTTGGAATGGCCGGACATGTAGGTGACTCCGTATCTGAGAGCTGGGTATCGGGATGGTGGACGGGTCTCAGGTGGCGTGCGCCCGAGCAGTATGGACCATGTCGAGGAACATCGCGTGCAGGCGAGGATCGTCGGTGAGCTCGGGATGGAACGAGGCGACCAGAACCGAGCCCTGCCGTGCCAACACAGGCGTACCGTCCAGCGAGGCCAGCACCTGCACGCCGTCGCCGACGCTCTCGACCTTGGGGGCGCGGATGAACACCGCGTGGAACGGCGCCTGGAACGACTGGTCTGGGTTCGACTGCGAATCGGGTGCCGGAGCGTGGACCACGATGTCGCTCTCGAAGCTGTCGACCTGTCGTCCGTAGCCGTTGCGGCGGACGGCGATGTCGATGGCGGCGAAGCTGCCCTGGTCGGGCCGGCCGTCCAGCACGTTGGTGGCCAGCAGGATCATGCCTGCGCATGTGCCGAAGACTGGCATGCCCTCGTGCAATCGAGCGGCCAGCGGCTCGAGCAGACCGGCCGTGCGCAGCAGACGCGACATGGTGGTGCTCTCGCCGCCCGGCATGACCAAGGCGTGCACCAGGGCCAGATCGGCCGGGGTGCGCACCTGAACGGCGTCAGCTTCGAGCTGTTGTAGAACCCGCTGATGCGCGCTGAAGGCGCCCTGCAGCGCCAGCACACCGATGGTGAGGGCCGGTGCACCGGCGACCGGT
>JANNFQ010000102.1:0-1848 GCA_031380045.1 Acidimicrobiaceae bacterium | reverse complement strand
CGGGGTCATGTCAATGCCTCTCTCAATTGCGCCCGGGCACGGGCGTTCCGGCTCTTGACGGTCCCGATGGGAATGCGCAGCAGCTTGGCCGCCTCACGCGTGCTCAGCCCGTCGAGCACGGTCGCCTGAACCACCGACAACAACTCCGGCGACAACCGGTCCAACGCGCTGGCCAACTCGCCATGGTGAAGCCCGACGAGCACCTCGTCCTCGGCCGACACGACCAACTGCTCGACCGTCGCCACGTAGGCCAACGCAGGCCGGCGACGAAGTTGGTCGAGTAGGCGGCGGATGGCGATGCCCCACAACCACGCTGCGACCTGGCCCGAACCGCGATACGAGGCAGGCTTGCGCCACACAGCCATGAACGTGTCGTGCAACGCCAGATCGACAACGTCAGAGTCACCACACCGGTGCGTCAGCCGAACTGTCAGCCACGCAGCATGCCGGTGATAGAGCACCGTCAGCGCACCACGATCCGCCTCCCTGATCGCGGCGAGCAGGACCTCGTCACTACGCAGGTCCCCTTCATCGGCTCTCACTACCTACTGTCGTAACACGGCAGTCGATCGGTTCCCTCTACGAGTGGCGGTCGCTGGACCGCTTCGTGGCAATCTCTCAACGTCCCCCGTCAGCTCATCGATCTGCGTCCTTACCCGGCAACTATCTCAATCGGTACGGCTCGGCGCATCGCGCACGGCCAACCGGAACGGGAACGGCAAGGCGCGGTCGAACACCGGCGATGGATCATCCGACCAGTCCAACGCGCGAATTTCGTCGAGCGACAGTCGCCCGGTGAGCATCCGCCACAGTTCTTGGACGGGTGCCTTAACGGACAGCGGGCTCACCGCGACGGGAGATCGGTCTGGGGCCTCCGGAGCGCGGCGTTCGGCGGTGTGGTCGCTGTCGATCGACCAGGAACGTCGTGCCGGGTCGACCAGCAGGAGGCCGGGCCACCGTGACCCAGCCGAGGCGCCAACCACCTCATGGCGCCACCGTCCGACTATCTGGCCGAACGCGACCTGGATTGCCGGCTCCGGCGGGCCGCCGCCGAGACCGGACGCCTCGTAGAGATCGGCCTCGTGGATCGACGCGTCACCGAACAGCCACCGCCATGGCGCACCCAGCTGAGGATGATGCGTCGTCCCCAACTCGCCGACCGCCGTCCTCCACGCCGCCATCAGGTCGGGCAGCGACAGCTGCGCGTTGCGAGCCACGTGCTCGGCAGTCCAGTGTGTCGAGGCGTAACTCTCGAGGCGACCAGCGACCCAGTCTTGCGCGATGCCCGTGAGGTGCCCGAGCAAGTCTCGTCCTGTCCACGAAGGACACGCCGGCACCAGCCGATCGACCAACCCTCCGCCGAGCACATCTGCTCGACCGGCGAGTGCCTCGATCCGGTCGACGACCTCAACGTACAGCGGCCGGCACGGATCGAGTCGAGACACTGCGTCAACGTCCCCGCTCATCACTGAGACGCCACTTCGATCGGGAGTAGCACCTCAAGCTTTCGACGCATGAACGAGTCTTGTGAGGAGAAATCTTCCTCGTCAAGTGGAATCAGATCGAATGTTTTCCAGACCGGAGAACTGCTGCTCGACCAGGCCGAGGAACACGCGCCCGCAGCGCTGAGCAACGACATCGCCACCTTCGCAGCTGCGATCGATCACTACGTAGTCGCCCTCGCCGACGCCGACTACGACCTCGACGTCATCTTCAGCACCCCGAAGGCACATGGCTCGCTGAGGACACCTCGGACGCGCTCACACCCGACGTGATCAACCACATGACCGGTCCATGCGGCATCACCCTCGAATGAACCCTTCGTCAGCCGAAGTCGACGCCGCCATA
>JANNFQ010000036.1:0-4753 GCA_031380045.1 Acidimicrobiaceae bacterium | reverse complement strand
TCGGAACGCACGACGAATCGACCATCCGCGCCATCGTCGACGCCGTCGCCGCGCTCGGCCCACGGCACGTGCTGGCGGTCAGCGACCTCGCCGACGAACCGGCCACCATCGACGCGCTGGGTCGACTGGCAGCGTGGGTTCGTCCCGCCGGTACCACCGTCGTCGTCGAGTTCATGGCCTTCACCCCGCTGCGCACCATCGCCGATGCGCTGAGGGTCGTTCAGGCGACGGGCGACGACAGCATCGGCGTGCTGGTGGATCCGCTCCACCTCCAGCGCAGTGGCGGAACACCGGGCCAGCTCGAGGGCATCGACCCATCACGACTCCCTTACGTGCAGCTCTGCGACGCACTGCTGGCCCCACCCGCCGGCGGCATCGACGCTCTCATCGACGAAGCTCGACACGCCCGGCTGCTGCCCGGCGTCGGCGAGCTCCCGCTCGCCGAGCTGCTGCGCCGCGTGCCATCCGTACCCATCTCGGTCGAGGTTCACGACGACGCAGCTCGACGTCGGCACACACCAGCGGCGCTGGCCCATCTGGTGGCTGAGCGAACCCGCGCTTGGTTGGCGACAGGCGATCAGCCCTTCGATCAGCCCAGCAGCACGGGGTAGCGCGACCAGTACGGCCGCTTGGTCGCCGTGTCCATCGTTGGCACATCGCCAGGATCGAGGCGGACCCCCCGGTCGATCATCGCCTGCACCGCAACTGCCACCAAGCCGTACTCGTGCTCAGCCGTCTCGGCCGAACGCTCGAGCAAGCCGGCGGCCAGCTCCTGCCCGATGCAGGCGTGCATCCCCTGACCGAACGACAGACCCCACGGGGCGACGCCCTCCACGGTCGGCGTGCGGTTTGGATCGAACGAACTGGCGTCATCCCCGAAGATCACCGGGTCGCGATTGATCGTCGCCAGATCGATGACCACCCGCGTGCCCTGCTGGATCGCGCGACCCGACTTCAGGGTGACATCGGCGAGTGCCCAGCGCATGCCTGTTGGGCTGGACGGAGCGAGCCGGATGGTTTCATACACGGCGCGCTGGACGAACCCACGATCGGTGCGGACGCGCTGGATGTCGTCGGGGTGTGCGGCGGTCCAGTGGAAGAGGTGGTCGAGCGTGCGCACGAACGCCGTCGCCGAGGTGTGGGCGCCGGCAAGCAGGAAGAACGAGATCTCGCGCAGGATCACCTCGTGTGGCAGGTGCAGCGAGTCCTCGTTGCGCAGCAGCACCGTCAACACGTCCAGCGGAAGCGACGCCGGGTCGGCCTGGCCGCCCGCGACCGCTGCGAGCAGCTGTTGGCGACGCTGGATCGAGGGAGTCAGGAACTCGCGATCGAACTCGTCCAGTGAGACGGCGATCTCGGCTTCGACCTGGCGCGGGTCGCGGGTGGTGTGTGCCAACGTTGCGCCCTCGATGAACTTCATCATCTGGGCGTAGAGCCGCGCTGTCTCGTCGGCGGTGCCGGTGGCGCGGTCGACGCCGGCGTTCAACGCGGCCAGGTTCATCATCAGTTGATGCGAGAGCTCGACCATCTCGGCGTAGCCGGCCACCACATATGGCGCCAGCGTGCGTTCGATCACCGACGGGAACAGGTCGCGCTCGTAGTGCACCAGCGTCTCGCGACGGAACAGCCGGTTCTCGAGTCGCCGCCTGCTGCGATGGTCGTCGGCGTGCAGGTTCACGAGAACGTCGGCCATGACGATCTCGCCGGCGTCGTACAACGCCTGGCGCATCTCTTTGTTGCGGTACACCTCCTTGGCCTCGTCCATCGTGTCGATGACGATCTCGGTCGGAGTCGCGCTGATCATTGGAAGTCCCCCGGTTCGTGCTGTCGCGTCATGAGATGACGCCCTGCCCCATGCCGCCGTCCACCGCCAGCACCTCGCCCGTCGTCCACCGGGCGCGCACGAGGTACTCGATGCCCTCGGCGATCTCGTCGGCCGTCCCGATCCGTCGCAGGACGTGGTGGTCGGCCATGGCCGCCAGCCGCGCCGCAGCTTGCTGGTCGTCGACGAGGCCCGCGCGTTGGTTGATCTCGGTGAGCACCGCACCCGGACGGACACCGTTCACCCGCACGCCCATCGGGCCGACCTCGGCAGAGAGCACGCGCACCAGCGTCTCCAACGCCCCTTTGGTGACCGCGTACGGGGCCGAACCCGGGTAGCTGCGAACGGTGTAGATCGAGCCGATGAACACGATCGAGCCACGGCGTTCGATCAGATGCGGCAGTGCCAGCTGACTGAGCATCATGCCGGCGACGACGTTGTCGCGGAAGACGTTCAGCAGCCGCTCTTCGGTCCACTCGCCGATCGGAGCGCGCTCCATGTTGCCGGCATTGGAGATCAACGCATCGATGCCAGAACCGTGCGCAAGCGCCGTGTCGATCAGGCGCTGCCGATCGTCTTCGTCGGTGACGTCGGCGCGGACCCACGTGCAGCCGGCGCCCAACGATTCGGCAACCGCACGTACCTTCTCCTCACGTCGCCCGCAGATGGTCACCCGTGCACCGTGCGCGCACAGACGGCGGGCCGTGGCCTCACCGATGCCCGAGCCGCCACCTGTGATGACGATCGACATCGCCTCCAGAGCAGGCATCGTCAACCTCCACTCGTCGCCGTTGCGCGGCGCGGTTGGGCCACCTCGGCGGGCCGGGGCAGCGTGGTCATCAGCGATTGGGTCAGTCCTCCGTCGACATAGAGCACTTGGCCGGTGATGTAGGCGGCGGCCGGGGACACCAGGAACGCCACAGCATCGGCGATGTCTGCCGGTGTGCCCAGCCTGCCCAACGGGACCGCAGCAGCACGTGCCTGGCCAACGGCGGGGTCGTGGTAGATGCCTGCGCCATCGGTGGCGATCAACCCGGGGCCGACGGCGTTGGCCCGTACACCGGCCGGACCCCACTCGATGGCGGTCTGGCGGGTGAGCGCGACCAGTGCAGCCTTCGATGCCGAGTACGCGCCAACCGCAGGGTTGGCGTGCAACGCACCGATGGAGACGATGTTGACGATGGCACCACCGCCGTTCTTGATCATGGGCCGGCCGAACGCCTGGGTCATCAGGAACGCACCGCGCACATTGACATCGAACACGTCGTCGAAGTCGTCCAATGACACGTTCTCGAGCGCGTCGAACCGCCAGATCGCCGCGTTGTTGACAAGGATGTCCACTGGCCCGATGTCGTCGGCCACGCGCTGGATGTCGCCTGCGTCGCGAACATCGCAGTGGATCACCCCTTCGGCGTCGATGATGTCCAAGCGGTGGACATGAACGCCGTCGGCGGCAAGGCGATCGGCGATCGCCGACCCGATGCCTCGAGCGCCACCCGTGACGACGGCTCGCCGAAGAACCGCGCCGCTCATGCCATGCCCACTGCGTCGACCGATCGCGGTCGCGGCAGGTTGGCGATCATGCTCATCGTCACGCCGCCGTCGACCAGAATGTTCTGGCCGGTGACGTACGACGCCGCGTCGGACGCTAGGAAGACGACCATCGAGGCAATGTCGGCCGCGGTCCCCAGCCGGCGCAGGGGCACCTTGCTCTCGCGTGCGTGACGCGCCTGCGGATCGGCATAGATCGCGTCGCTCATCCCGGCCAGGATCAGTCCAGGGGCGATGGCGTTGACCCGGATGCCGAGTGGGCCCCACTCCAACGCCATCTGCTGCGTCAGCAGCGCGATCGCCGCCTTCGTTGCGCCGTACGCGCCGCTGTTCGGCCCGGGAGCGACGCCGTTCATCGACGTGATGTTGATGATGTTGCCGCCGATCTCGGCAGCGATCATGCGCCGCGCTGCGGCTCTGGCAACCGTGAACGTTCCGACGAGGTTCACTGTGGTCACCACGGCGAAGTCGTCGCACGTCAGGTCCAGCAGCGGGCCGAAGCGGACGATCCCGGCGTTGTTGACCACCAGATCCGCGGCGTCGCCGAACGTGTCGAACGCTGCTTCGACCGACGACTCGTCGCTGATGTCGGCGACCAACTTCACCGCGCCACTGATGCCCGACGTTGCCTGGTCGAGGTCGTCGGATGCCAGGTCGAGCACGCCCACGCGCCACCCGTCGGCCCCGAGGCGTTGGGCGATTGCCCGGCCGATGCCGCGTGCTGCGCCGGTGACGATTGCCGTACTCATCCAGATCTCCTGCTGGTCGTGCCGACCGTCCGCCGGCAGGCGGTTCCGACCGAGCGTCGGCCCTCGGTACCCTCGGCGTGATGACGACCCGCGCCACCATCCGTCGCTTCCTCGATGCGGTCGAAGCCCGCGACGCGACCGCTGCGGCAGCGTTGTTCGCAGTGGAAGCGACCTACCAGAACGTGCCGTACCCGCCGGTGCACGGCCCGGACGGCGTCGTCTCGATGCTGGCCGAGATCTTCGCCGCATCGACGGAGGTGCGGTGGGACATCATCAGCGAGGCGTACACCACTGGTCGCGGGCACCTCGAGCGCGTCGACCGCTTCGTGATCGACGGGGTCGAGCACGCGGTGCGATGCCACGGCGTCTTCGAGGTCGATGAGACACGAGCGCTCATCACCGCACTGCGCGACTACGTGGACCTCGCCCCGTGGCGGGCCGTCATCGAGCCGGCACTGGAGAAGTGGCGCGCCGGGCAGTTGGTGCACAGGACCGCTCACCGAGACCCGAACACGATCGGGTAGCGGGCGTAGTGAAGTCGCGCGCTGGCCGGGTCGATGACCGGTGGGCTTGCAGGATCGGGGGCCGCACCGGCCGCGAGGAGCGCGTCGGCCAGCAGTGTCACAGTTCC
>JANNFQ010000002.1:0-3767 GCA_031380045.1 Acidimicrobiaceae bacterium | reverse complement strand
CCGCGGCGAGCAGACCAGGTTCGTCGGCGTATTCCACCAGCTTCAGCAGGAGTGCTCGATGCAGGTCGCTCCGAAGGTAGATCTCGTTGCTCATGAAGAGAGAACGCGCCCACCAGTCTCGATCATCATCGTGATGTTCGTAGTCGCGAACTCTCGACGAGTACCGGCACCACGCAGCGGCCACATCGTCGATGGTCACCTGAGCGAACAAGCCGTCCAAATCTCCTTCGTCGACCATCGATTCGAGCACTGCGTCGGCGGGCACCACGGAGCGCATAGTGCCTGGAGTGGCGCGTGAACGCAAGCGCGCCCGGTGATGCGGAGCAACGACCTAACGGCAGATCTGCATCCACAACGTTCGGATCGTTTGATGTCCGGAACGGCTCGGGCTAGTCGCCAACCGTGGATTCCTGGAGTAGGCCAGGGAAGGTTGCGTTGAGGTAGTCCCGCTCCAGTGACGCTGCTGCGACGTCAGAACGCCGTCGCTGCGGCGGATCCGGACGGAAGCGATGATTCCGAGCAGCAGGCTGGCTGGTGGCAGGAGAACGACCGTAGCGACCGACACCAGCAGGACCAGCGCGTTCCCGAAGACGTAGCTGTCGCTGACCACGATGAGGGTCCAGGCGGTGAGGCGAGCGGTTGGGATGACGAGATTCGAACTCGCGACCTCGTTGACTTCGGACCTCGCTGAGCGCACAGTTCTCAGATACAGGCCGCGCAGCGGTGACCACAACAGTCACGGCCACAACACCGAAGGTCGATGGTGTCGGCGCGGAGACGCCATTCAGCGCAATGGAGGTTGCATCATGAACACAAAATGGCTGGCAACTGGCGCGCTCGCACTCGCCGTGATTGGCCTGTCAGCGAGCACCGTCGGGGCCGATCCGAAGCCGTCACTCGCCGTCCAACTGAACTGCGGCGGCGAGGTCGTTGACGTCTCCGTGGCCGGGAACGGGGACTGGACACCGGCCCACGACCTGAACAGCACGCTCGTCGGCGTGCCGGTGGCGTTCGGCGAATTCAACGGTGTGTTCACCCCGACCGGCGGCGCGCCGCAGGCATTCACCGACCCGCCGTTCGCCAAGCCGAACGTGCCCAAGACGCGCAACCTCGTGATCGCCTGCACGTACACGATCAGCGGTCAATTCCCGGACGGGAGCGTCACGGGCGCTGGCTCGGTGACACTGATGGTCCCTCGCATCCATGTTTGAGGCGGTCTCAGGACCGAGCCTGGTCGCTGACGGTGCGACTGCTGCGGTGGGAGCTGCAGCCAACGCCAGAAGTCATGCTCGCCTGAGAAGGCCCAACTGGCGCGCTCGAAGCGACGCCCTCAGAACCTTGTCCACACGCAGACATTGACGCGAACGAGAGGGGCGCGACTGCACAGATCGTCTGCGAACGCATCAGCGCAGAATGGCCGGACCGAGCGTTCGACGCAAGGCATCAAGCCGAGCCGATCGGCAGTTCGGTGCTACTACCCGGCTTGTCCGAGCGTCAACTCGACTCGGGCTGGCGCATTCGTGCGGGCGTACGCAGTGGCGGCACTGGACGCGATGAACGAGTCGAAGCCCTCGATCCCGGCAGGATCGTCACACCAGCGATCACCGAATTCGAGCGCTGCGTTCTGCGCGTCTGGACTGAAATGGAGCGTCAACGACAACTGCCAGATCGCTTCATCGGGCTCGTCGATTCCTCGCACGATGAACTGACGGGTGATGTCGTACTGGAACGTGGGACCGTCACCCCAGTCGAAAGTACCCCACTGAAAGAGCAGCATGTCGCCGCCATCACTGAGGTCTTCGACATCAGCCGCGCGCGTCGATCGGTAAAAGTCGAGCATCGCCGAGACCGCCTGGCCAGCGTCGAGATCTTCGACGTTCTGACCGAGTCGCTCGATGGTCTGTCGGAAGACTGCTTCGGATTCCGTCGCGTTCATCGTCCCGACCGTACCGATAGCGGTGTCGTTGCTCCTCGCCCGATCGGTCGAGTCACGCGACTCGCCGCCTGTGCCGCAACCGACAGTGGCAGAGACGAAGACGAACAACGCGACGGCTTTTCGAATGGGGTTTGCTGCCGCCTTCACGAGCGCAGATTGCCCTGATGGAGGATGTGGTGCAAGGCGTTGCGGTGATTCGTAGCGTTGCGGGTCTGGTCGGGTGTGTCTCTCGAATGCCCTGTCACCGTCATGGTTGACTTCCGAACGAAGTGACTGTCCGGCCAGATCCAGTCACGGTGTGGCTCGTAAGAGGAACGGCATCAACCACGTATCAGGTCTGCCCGCCGTGGCGAACCCAACCCACGACAGTCACGGAGCACGCCATGTTCATGATCGGCATCGACCCTCACAAGGGGTCCCACACCGCGGCCGCGGTCGACCGAACCGAGCGGGTGATCGACACGTTCCGGGTGGACGCCGATTGTTATCAGCGGACCCGGTTGTTGGCGTGGGCTGAACAGTTCACACCGCGCACCTGGGCGGTCGAGGGAGCAACCGGGATGGGCGCGCTGCTCGCCCAGCAGCTCGTCGCTGCCGGCGAACATGTCGTTGATGTGCCACCGAAGTTGTCGTCGCGGGTGCGGTTGCTCGAGCGCGGCAAGATCGACAAGACCGACCCGACTGATGCGCGGTCCGCGGCGATCGTTGCTTGGCACAACCCGACCTTGAACGTCGTCGCCGGGTTGGACGAGCACCGTGTCGTGCTGCGTCTGTTGGCGGACCGCGATCACCAGGTCACCGCGAACCGGACCCGCACGATCTGCCGGCTGCACGCACTGTTGTGCTTGCTGATCGAGGGTGGCACCGGACGCGCGTTGACTGTCGATCGGGCCGAACAACTGCTGGCCAGCGTCCATATCGACGGTCCGCTCACCCGGGAACGGATCACCGCCGGACGACATCTGCTCGACGAGATCCGGTTGCTCGACACGGACCGCAAAGAGCTCCGAACGCGCACCGCTCAGATGGTCGTCGCGTCGGCAACGTCGGTGACCGGCATCCATGGGATCGGCCCGTTGACCGCGGCGATCATCATCGGTCGCGTCAACGACATCGCCCGGTTCCCGACGTCGGGACACTTCGCCCGACACAACGGCACCGCACCGATCGAAGCGTCGTCCGGGCCGAAGAAGCGGCACCGGTTGAACCCGCGCGGTGATCGCCAGTTGAACCACGCGATCCACATGGCCGCAGTCACCCAGGTCGGCCACGCCACACCCGGGCGCGTGTACTACCTCAGCAAACAAGCCGAGGGCAAGACCCGCAAAGAAGCCATGCGCGCGCTGAAAAGGCACATCAGCGACGCCGTCTACCAACGGCTCGTCGCCGACCTCCGCGACTGACGAAGACGCGATTGATACGCACGTATCAATCGCGCCACCGCACGCCGGTGGGCTCGGGAGGACAACGCGAGGACGTCACTGAATCCAGCGTGGCCGGCATCGCACCTCACATGACCCGGCTCTTCGGAACAGTCACTCCCGAACCCGCCAACACGCTAATCCCGGCCACCCAACCCCGACCGCAGGGGCAACTTCGACGCGCTCCGAGTGCGTCCGAAAACAACCACTTGACGCAAAGAGGATTCGTTATGGCGCTGTTATGCAACCGCTCGTCGGGCGGACGTGTTGCGGTGGTGGGCCTACGGTTCCGGGTTCGCCTGGTTGAGGATCGCCTCGTCCGGTGAAGGATCTCGCGGTTCTGGCCTGTCCTGAAAGGAACCGACATGACTCACTCCACGACGTTGAGCGTCGTCACCGATGACGTGTTC
>JANNFQ010000165.1:0-2061 GCA_031380045.1 Acidimicrobiaceae bacterium | reverse complement strand
GGGGCGCTTCGGAGGCATCGGTGGCATGGGCGGCACGACGCCGATGATCGACGTGCAGTCGTCTCCGCCACCGGGCCGGTCGCGCGGCAAGACCATCGGTGCAGTGGTGGGTGTCACCGTCTTGCTGGCCGCCGGAGCATTTGCCGTGGTCTCGATCACTGGCAACGACACGTCGGGCGGTGCGGCCACACCAACCGAGGTCGGAACCCAACTGACGGCGGCACTGGACAACGAAGACCTGTTGGGCGTCATCGATCTGCTGTTGCCCGGCGAGCGCGACACCTTCCGCGACCCGATCATCCGCACCGTCGACAACCTGATCCGTCTGCAAGTGTTGGCCGACGAGACCTCGCTCAGCGGCATCTCCGGCATCGACATCAAGTTCTCCAACGTCGCAGTGCGCGAAGAGTCGACCAACGTCGATGACATCGTCAACATCTTCCTCAGCGGTTCGTCAACGGCCACTGTTGATGGCGACCAGGTACCGATCGGCGATCTGTTGCTGGACGAGGTGTTCGCTGGCGAGCGACCAGATATGCCGTCCGATCCCGAAACCGGAGACTTCGACGACGTGCAGATGACCGTGGTGCAGCGCGACGGTCGGTGGTACCTCAGTGCGTTCTACTCCATCGCCGAGCAGGCGCGCGCCGATCGAGATGTGCCGGCCACGGGTGTGCAGGCGGCCGGCGCCGACGATCCTGAACTGGCCATCGATCAGATGCTCGAAGCGATCAGTGACCAAGATCTGGAAGCGCTGATCGCCGTGCTCGATCCCACCGAGGCCGAGGCGTTGCAGCGGTATGCGCCTCTGTTCCTCGACGATGCGCAGAGCGCCATCGACGACCTGGATGTTGCATGGTCGATCGACGACCGCGCCTATTCGGTCGAGGGTTCGGGCGACCGGCGAGCCGTGAACGTCACCGCGTTCACCTTCACTGTTCCCGAGCCGAACGGCGATGGACAGTTCTCGGCCACGTATGCCGACGGCTGTCTGTCGGTGTTGCTGGATGGCGACGAGGTGCAGACCTGTGGCGTGGGCGATGGTGATCTGGGCAACCTGGCCGATGACATGAACCTGGGCGACAACGGCGCCGTCACCGATCTGCTGAACACGCTGGGTGATGCGTTCGACGACTACGACCCCAGCGGCATCGGCGTGCATCAGGTTGACGGCAAGTGGTACGTCAGCCCGATCTCCACTGGCTTCGATGCGTGGAACGACGTGTTGGACGCGCTGGATCGCAACGAGGTGAACGACGTGATCGACGCCATCAAGGGCCTCGGCAACATCGACGACATCGGCGTATTGCCAGGGCTGATCGAAGACCAGACGGGTCTTGACACCGGTCTGGACACCACGGTCGACACCATCGATCCCGGCACGCTGGACACGCTGTTCCCGAACGACACGCTGTTCCCGAACGACACGGTCGACCCGGGCGATGGCACCGGGCCCACCGAGGGCGACGACGATCTGTTCGCCGCGCTCGACGCATGTCGAGCACTGGCCGACGCGACGGCTGGCCTGCCGTGCCTGCAGGCCGGCATTGCCGACGGCAGCATCGATCCCGACTACGTCGGCGCTCCACTCCGGTTCCCAGAATGTGGTGCGGCCGACGCGTATTGGGCCGACATCTACACCATGCCCGATGCCGACTTCGCAGCGTTGGTCACGCAGACCTCGCCGTGCTTCCTTGCGCTGGTGTCCTCGGGCCAGCTGGACCCATACGGGTTGCCATCGGAGTTCTTCGATCCTGCGTGCCTTGAGGGGCTGAACTGGTACACCAACTTCGATCAGGCATACAACGACCGCTTCTACGAGTGCACCGACAAGGCCCGCCAGCTCTACCTGTAGCGACGGGTCACATCCTTCTGGCGGTCAGTGGCTTCTCCGATGCCCGAGTTCGCCATCGGGGGACCCGATCATTGGGTGCACTCGTCGATCACAACGTGAGCCGCGTTGCGGCCGGAGGCACCCCAGACTCCTGCTCCAGGGAACGTGGCGGCGCCGGTGAGGTACAGACCTGTCACCGGCGTGTGATACCGGGTGAGCTCGGGGTC
>JANNFQ010000181.1:0-1552 GCA_031380045.1 Acidimicrobiaceae bacterium | reverse complement strand
CCGACGACGTCGAATCCGCCGATCGCGGACAGTAGACGGGCGAGCCCGTCGCGGTAGACGGGGTGGTCGTCGGCGATCACCAGCCGGATGGCATCGATGGTCACACCCGCACGTCCAGTACGACGGTGGTGCCTGAGCCAGGCGAGCTAGAGATGGTGGCGATCCCGTTCGCCAAACCTGCACGATCGGCCATGTTGCGCAACCCCATCCCGGCTGGCATCGACGTGTCGAAGCCGTGACCGTTGTCGGCGACCTCGATGCGGAGCGTGCCGTCATCATGGTCGACACGAAGCGTGCACAGTGTCGCTCCGCTGTGCCGCAGGACGTTGGTGAGCGCCTCAGCCACAACGCGATATGCCGTGCTGGCTGTTGCCGCTGGGAGATCCGGCACGGTTGCCGGCGGATCGAAGGTGATGTTCATCCCGGTCGTCTGACGGAGGTCGGTCAACAAGATCTGCAGCGCCGAAACGAGGCCGACGTCCTCGAGCACGGAAGGCTGCAGGCCATCGACCACCCGACGGACACCACGGATCGCGTCGGCAAGTTGGTCGATGATGTCGTCAACCGTTGTTCCCTCGGGCAGTTGGCGCCGGTGCGCCGCCAGCTTCAGCCGTGCGGAGGCCAGCGTGGGGCCGACATCGTCGTGGAGGTCGCGGCGCACGCGGCGTCGCTCTTCGGATTGGGCTCTCTCCAGGTCGTGCTGAGCGCGGCGCAGATCCTCACCGATGCGAATCGCCTCCGCAGCGATGGACACGTAGCCGGCAATCTCGCGCAGCATCCGCACATCGGCGTCGCCGAGGGCCTCGCCCTGCCTGGCGGTGACCAGCACCTCGCCAACGTGTCGCCGCCCATAACGCAACTCGACGTGAGTGACCGGTCCGCTCGGCTCGCCGAGCCTGGTGTTATCGAGTCCCTCGACGACCAGTTCGATCGAGCCGAGCCGCAACTCGGCGCGCATCGTCTCGGCCAGCGCTCGCGCAGTGGCAAGGGGATCGTCGTCGACGAGAAGCTGTTCGGC
Source organism: Acidimicrobiaceae bacterium (assembly GCA_031380045.1). Taxonomy (GTDB): domain Bacteria; phylum Actinomycetota; class Acidimicrobiia; order Acidimicrobiales; family Ilumatobacteraceae; genus VFMC01. Next base: position 534 of record JANNFQ010000181.1, on the reverse strand, counting down.
GAAACGAGTGGCCATCGCCGCCGGAGGACTGCCCCGCCCGAACCAGCCTCGAGTCATCCGCGTCACAACTGCTGCGACGGGCGCGCTGACTGCGACGACAGCACCTGCGGCGAGGATGCCCGGCACCGTCAGCGGCGTACTGTCGCCGACAACAGCGGCGAGCAGCGTCAATACGCCGAGGTACACAGCGGACAGCGCTATTGCTGTCAACGCCACGAGGACCGATCGGTTGACGAGCGTCCGAAGGTCGTACAGCTGGAACCGGACGACAGCGATCGCGATCGAGGTCGGCAACGCCAGCCCGACGAGTGCCCCGACTGCCTCGGGCAACGTGTGCTGCTGCCCGAAGATCACCGGGACCAGCGCGTCGACAATGAACCACGCGACCACGACGGCGGCACCGACAAGGACCGTTGTGTAGGACCGTCGGTCGTCGCCGTGGACGCCATGGCGAGCAACCGCGAGACCGATCAGTGCGATCAAGGTGGCAACGAAAGTGATCAACCGGGCGATAGCCGGTAACCCGATCGCGAA
>JANNFQ010000664.1:0-8984 GCA_031380045.1 Acidimicrobiaceae bacterium | reverse complement strand
CCGTGGCCGACCTTGCGTTGCTCGAGAACGTGATCGCCGGTTCGCACTGGCGCGATTCGGCATCGTTGCGGTTCCCTCCGGTGATTCCTGCCGTGGCGGCATCCGTCGATGGGCTACGTGTGGCGATGTGTCTGCGCCTGGGCGACTGGCCGTTGGCGTCAGAGGTCGAGGCCAACACACGACGCGTGGGCGAGTCGTTGGCCGCTGCCGGTGCCATCGTCGACGAGGTCTCGTTGCCGTGGACCACCGACCGCATCTGGCGTGCGGCGCAAGCACACTTCGCCGGCATCATGGGCTCGGGCATCGCCGCCGTCGAGGCCGTGCACGGTGATGTGCTGAACGACTACACGAGAGCGTTCGCTCGGTCGATGACCAGTGACTTGTCGTACTACGAAGGGCTGGAACTGGAAGGCGAGCTGTGGGCCCCGCTGGGCGAGCTCTTCGATCGGTACGACGCGTTGATCTGCCCGACCATGGCAACCGACGGCTTCCGCGCCGGCGATGCGTACCTCGAAGGACCGTTCGCCGTCGGTGACGGCGCGGTGCCGCACCACATCCTGATGGCGATGACGCTGCCGTTCAATCTGTTCAGCCGGTGCCCAGTCGTGGCGGTGCCATCGGGCAAGTCGGCCAATGGCGTGCCTACCGGTGTTCAAGTCGTGGGTCGTACGTACGACGACGTGACGGCATTCAGGGTGGCCGCAGCGGTCGAGTCGACCGGCGTCGGCTTCCACGACCCCTCGTGGCGGCCGGCGCTCTGACGTCGTCTCAATTCTCAGGCGCCGTACGGGCGCAGCATGGCACGCGAGATGATGTGACGTTGGATCTCGCTGGTGCCGTCCCAGATGCGATCGACACGCGTGTCGCGCCACATGCGCTCGAGCGGTAGCTCGTCCATCAGGCCCATGCCGCCCAGGATCTGGATGGCCTCGTCGGTCACGAACTGGCACATCTCGCTGGAGAAGACCTTCGCCATGGCGATCTCGGGGTCGGTCACCGTTCCCCGAGCGTCCTTCCATGCCGCGCGCAGCGTCAGCAGTTCGGCCGCGTCCAACTGCGTCTGCATGTCGGCCAACTTGAACGACACGCCCTGGAACTTGCCGATCTGTTGGCCGAACTGCTGACGCGTTGCCGCCCACTGGGTGGCAATGCCCAGCGCCCGGCGGGCACGACCAACACACACTGCGGCGACCTGCAACCGTGTCGAACCCAACCACTGGTTCGCTGCATCGAAGCCGCGGTGCTCTTCGCCCAAGATGTTCTTCGCGGGCACCCGGCAATCGTCGAAGTTGATGATCAAGTTGTGGTAGCCGCGGTTCGAGACACATCTGTATCCCTCGACCACGTTGCAGCCCGGCGTCGAAAAGTCGATCAGGAAACCAGTGATCAACTTTTTGGGACCGCGGCTGGTCTGTTCCTCGCCGCTGGCTGCGAACAGAATGACGTAGTCGGCCAGATCGGCGTGGCTGATGAAGTGCTTGGTGCCATTGATGATGTAGTCGTCGCCGTCGCGCACGGCGCTGCACTTCATGCCGCGCACATCACTGCCGGCATCGGGTTCGCTCATCGCCATGCAGTCAACTCGCTCGCCGCGAATGGTCGGCAACAGGTACTCGTCGATCTGATCGCCGGTGCATGCGCGCAGGATGTTCGACGGACGGGCGACGATGTACTGCAACGCGTACGATGCCGCGCCGAACTCGCGGTCGACCAGTGTGACGTCGAAGCTGTCCAGCCCGCCGCCGCCCAACTCGGCAGGCATGTTGGCCGCGTACAATCCTGCAGCCAGCGAGCGGTCCTTGATCTGCTGCACCAGATCGGGCGGCACGTCGCCCAGTTTCTCGACGAGATCCTCGTGCGGGAACAGCTCCTTCTCGGTGAACGATCGCACGGTGTCCACGATCATCTGCTGTTCGTCTGACAGTTCGAACTGCATGGTCACTCCTGCTGGGTGGGTGGGTCGGGGGCCCGAGTAGGTGGTTGGGAATTGCGACCGTGGGTCGCCGACGACCGCGGCCGATGCCGATTCAGTGAGACCGAGCAATTTGCATGACCGAGCCGACCTGTGGTGGCACCGGCAGGTCGGCGTGTGCCTGAACAATGGCGTGCACAGCGGCAGCGACGCCGTCCAGCATGGGGGCCGAACGCCCGGCTCGCATGTCGACGTGCACCAGCATCTGCTCGACCGTGCACAGCAAGGCGCCGGTGTCGCCGTGGTGCATCATGTGCACCAGGTGCACGCGCTTGGCGTCGGCTCCCAAGAGCTGGGTGGTGAAGTGCAGTGGCTCGTGCATGTCCACTTCGCGCAGATAGCGAACGTGTGTTTCGACGGTGTAGAAGCTGTGTCCGGCGGCCCGATATGCCTCGTCGTCGCCGATGTACCGGAAGAGGGCATCGGATGCCCAGCCGGCAGCCGTCAGATACGCAGCCTCGGTCATGTGGCCGTTGTAGTCGACCCAGTCGGGTTCCACCCGGGTGTCGTACAACGCCAGCGGCGACGCGACGTGGTCGCACGGCTGCCACGGCTGCGCTGCACCGGATGCGAACCGGCGAGCCTCGTGGGCGGCGATCGCAGCCCCGGCACCAGTGCCCGATGATCGCAACGCACGCATGACCGCGATGATCGAGTTGGCATCGCCATCGGTCAGCTCGACCAGTGCCGGTCCAAGCCGCCACCGTTCCAGCGGGTGGACGTCGGGCAAACAGGGTGACATGCCGATGGCGGTGTAGAAGGCGGCGAGTCGCTGGCTGTCGGGGCCGGCGGCCAGCTCGACGAGTGGCAGCACATGGATCGGCTCGTGGGCACGCGCCGTTTCATCTGTGGCCACCAGCCGAGCCCCGGGCGGAGGCGATGCCTTGCCGACAACTTGCACCAACTGTGCACCGGCGAGGTGTTCGACGTGGTTCGAGACCGTGAGTCGCGAGGGGTCGGCACCCGGGAACAGCCCCAGCCGTTCGGCCGCAGGCCACGACGCACGAACGACATCGGCAACTGTGGGATCATCGACCACCACATCGAGCCCGGCCGCGAGAAAGCGCGTGGCCCACTCTCCTGCGCGGGGTCCGCTCCCCACTACCGCGACGTACGACGTCATAAGTTAAATATACATTCAGGATTCAACTCCAACGGAAAGCAGCCCCATGCCTCGACCGCGCCTCGATCACGTCCGCAAGTCTCAGATCCTGTCTGCGGCTGCCGATGTGCTGTCCGAGCGCGGCTACTCCAACACTCGCGTCGTCGATATCGCCAAGGCCGCCGGCACGAGTCCGGCGGCCATCCTGTACTGGTTCGACGGCAAGGACGGATTGCTGGCCCAGGCGTTGGTCCTGCGCGAGCAAGAGTTCCACGACCGCTACACCGTCAAGATCAACACGACCGAGTCGGCGAGCGATCAGTTGCGCATCCTGATCGAGGCGATGCTGCATCACTACGACTGGGGTCTGTGGATGGAGCTGACCGTGCAAGCGCTGCGCGATCAGGCATCGGCGGCCGAGCGCGACCGGATCGATCGACGATGGCGCGCTGCATTGCGGGCCGTGATCCGCACGGGTCAGCAGTCCGGCGAGTTCCAGGGCGACGACCCCGACGAAGCGATGTTCGTGTTGGCTGCGCTACTCGACGGCATGGCGCCGCTGTTGGCAGTGAAGGCCAAGGGCGTCACCGCCGAACGCGTCGAGCGCACCTGGCTGCGCGAGGCCGGCAGGCTGTTGGGGGCGGGTTTCGACGCCAGTCCGCTGAAGCGAACCCGGTGACACGAACCCGGTGAGGCAGACCCCGGGCGACGCTGCGCGGGTCAACGCTGGCGCTGGCCGATGGCCCGACCCGCGTTGGCGGGCTGTGGCAGAGCGTCGTGGTGCTGGGCGATGTTCGCCAGCGTGGCCAGGATGGCGGGATCTGTGGGCGCAGCACGATCGGTGGTGGTATCGACGTGCAGCATCATGTGCTCGGCCGTAGCCACGACGGCGTCGTCGTCACTGCGATGCATGGCCGTGAACAGTCGCAAGCGCTTGTCGTCGTGCGACAGCAGCTGCACCGTGACATACAGCCGATCACCGGCCCGGCTCTGAGCCAAGTAGTTGATGTGGCTCTCGACAGTGAAGAAGCTGCGTCCCGATTCCAGGTACGCGGCATCCATACCGATGAAGCGCAAGAACCGGTCGCCCGCCTCGCTGGACAGCTGCATGTACCGGCTGTCGTTCGTGTGCCCGTTGTAGTCGACCCACTCGGTGGGGACGCTGCGCTCGTAGAGGCGCAACGGAGCCGTGATGTCGACATCGGTTTCGGTGCGGCTGCTGCGATCGAACAGTTGGCGCTCGTAGTCGTCCAGCACTTCACCGGCGCCGTAGCCGACCGTGCGCAAGCCCTGCATGACTGCGATCAGGCAGTCGTCGCGCAGCACTTCCAGTTCGCGGATGGTCGCGTCGCCAGCCTGCAGGTCCGACTGATCGACAATGCGGTTCAGCAACTCGTCGGTCAAGTCGGGAACATCCATCAACTTCGTCCACGGCCACTTGAGGGCCGGGCCGAACTGGGCCATGAAGTGGCGCATGCCGGCCTCGCCGCCGGCGATGCGGTACACCAGGAACGTCCCCATGAAACTCCAGCGCAAGCCCGCCCCGAAGCGGATCGCGTCATCGATCTCTTCGGCCGTTGCGACGCCGTCGTTCACCAGCCACAGCGCCTCGCGCCACAGCGCCTCCATCAAGCGGTCGGCGACAAAGCCGTCGATCTCCTTGCGCAGGCGCAACGGGCGCATACCGATGGATTCGTACACGGCGGCAGCTCGCTCGGCCGCGGCAGCAGACGTCTGCTCGCCACCGCACACCTCGACCAGCGGCAGCAGGTACACCGGGTTGAACGGGTGTCCGACCACGAGGCGCTCGGGATGGTTCATGCCGTCCTGCATCAACGTGGGCAGCAGGCCCGACGTGGACGAACCGAACACAACGTCGGAGCCGGCGGTGGTGCTGGCCCGACGCAGCAAATCCTGCTTCAGCTCCAGGCGTTCAGGTGCGCTCTCCTGAACGAAGTCGACGTCGGTGGCCGCGTCCTCGGGGGTTGCGACAAAAGTCAGGGTGCCCTCGGTGGGCAATGTCGGCATGACCAACTTGGTCAGCGCTCGACGGGCATTGGCCACGACTTCGCCCACCTTGCGCGGGGCTTCGGGGTCGGGGTCGAACATCTTCACGTCGACGCCGTTCAGCAAGAACCGTGCGGCCCAGCCGCCACCGATGACGCCGCCGCCCAGCAGACCAACCGTCGACAGACCGGGTATGGGACTCACGTCAGCCGTGCTTGACGAGCTTGAGCTTGTCACGAACTTCTTGCGGCCCGATGACGCGCACGTTCATCGATTCGAGGATCAGCTTGGCGCGTGCCACCAGTTCGGCGTTCGTCGCCTTGTGGCCCGGGCCCAGGTACAGGTTGTCCTCTAACCCGACGCGCACGTTGCCACCGGCCAGTGCCGCCATGGCCACGAACGGCAACTGCATCTTCGAGATGCTGAACGCCGAGAACACGCAGTCGTTGGGCAGCGCGTTGACCAGGGCCATGAACGTGGTGGGATCGTCGGGTGCACCGTAGGCGATGCCCATGCACAGCTGGACCATGACCGGGTCGTCGAGCAGCCCGTGCTGGATCATCTCTTTCACCTGCACCAGGTGACCGAAGTCGAACACCTCGAGCTCAGGACGCACGCCCAGGTTCTGCACTTGCTTGGCCATGCTGCGCAGCACCGACGGTGTGTTGACCATGATGTAGTCGCCGCCGGACGCGAAGTTCATCGTGCCGCAGTCGAGTGTGAAGATCTCGGGCATGATGGCGCGCACATGGTCGAGGCGCTCGGTGGCACCCGCCATGTCGGTGCCGTCGGGGTTGTGTGGCAGCACCTGCTCGTCGCCCCCCAGCACCAGATCGCCACCCATGCCGGCGGTCAGGTTCAGCACCACGTCGACACCACTGGCACGGATGCGTTCGGCCACTTCGGCGTACAGTTCGGTGCGGCGTGAACCCACGCCGGTATCGGGTTCGCGCACATGGATGTGCACGACAGCCGCGCCCGCCTTGGCGGCGTCGATTGCCGAACTGGCGATTGCCTCGGGCGTCACTGGCACGTGCGGGCTCTTGCCCACGGTGTTGCCTGACCCGGTGACCGCGCAGGTGATGAAGACATCCCAGTTCATCGGTTGCCCCTTGTGTGATCGATCGTGTGGTGGTGCTCGAACCATACCGTTGCCGAGTTGTCTGAACGAGCAGTCAGCTAACTCTACATGACCGATCGGACCGCCGGCGGCAACGGCGTCGTTGCGGCCGTGGAAGTCGTGGAAAACGTGCCGTTCAGGCGTTCAGCTCGGTGGCGGTTCGTTCGACGGCTGCGATGATCTTGGCGTAGCCGGTGCAACGGCACAGGTTGCCCGACAGGCCGATGCGGATCTCCTCGGTGGTGGGCGACGGGTTGCGAGCCAGCAGCGCGCTGGCCGACAGGATCATGCCGGGCGTGCAGAACCCACACTGCACCCCGCCCACCTCCAGCAGGTTGCGCTGCAGGGGATGCATCTGGTCGCCGGTCATCACCCCTTCGATGGTCGTGATCGCTCGACCCTCGGCCTGCACCGCCAGGTAGGAACACGAGTTCACGGGCTGGCCGTCCAGCAGCACCATGCACGCGCCGCACTCGCAATCGTCGCATCCCTCCTTGGTGCCGGTCAGACCCACCTCGGTGCGGATGGTGCTCAGCAGGTTGCGGGTCGAATCGACCGTGACGGGATGATCGATGCCGTTGACGTTCAGCACGATCTGGACGATGGAACCACTCACGATGCTGCTCCGATACCGAGTGCGCGATTGACAGGAACGGCGATGTGCTGACCGAGGGCACGACGGATGGCGGCATCGACGCTGCGTCGCGCCATGATGCCGATGCAGTGCCGCCGATACGTGTCGGTGGCCCGTAGGTCGCTGATCGGACGCGCCTGATCGGAGGCCCGGTGGGCGATGTCGGCCAGCAACCGCTCGTCGACCGGTCGGCCGATGAGGTCGTCCAGACCGTCGATGCCCACGATGGTCGGGGCCACCGCCGTGAGCGCGACTGCGATGCGGGTGATGGTTCCATCGCCCGCCAACGTGACCGACGCAGCGGCGCCCACGACGGCGATCTCCATCGCCCGTCGATACTCCAGTCGAACGTAGGCGCTGCCCGACGACGGCGGTCGCGTCGGCAGATGAACGGCGACGCAGAGCTCGTCAGTCGAGGCGCTGGTACGGCCCGGACCGACCCACAGATCGGCCAACGCAACACGACGTGAGCCACGCACCGAACGCAGTTCGACCTCGGCCCCCAGCACCAGCAGCGGAGCCCCGGTGTCCATGGCCGGTGAGGCGTTCATCACATTGCCGCCCAGTGTTCCGACGTTGCGCGTCGATGGCGAACCCACTAGCGCACTGGCATCGGCCAGCCCGGTGTACAGCTGCGCCAACGTGGGATGGAACTCGATGGTGTGATGCGACACCAGCGCACCAACGCTGACGCCGTCGGGGTGCTGGACGACATGGCCGAGGTCAGCGACGCGGTCGATGGCGACGACCGAGTCGGGCAACGGTGCCTTGCCCTGGCGATGCCCGACCATCAGATCGCTGCCACCTGCAATCGGTCGTGCTCCCGCGGCCAGTGCGGCCAGCGCTTCGTCGATGGTGGTGACGGTGGAGAAGTTCATGATTGCATCGCGTCCCACACTCGCTCTGCCGTCATCGGCAATTGGCGCACGGGCCGACCGACCAGCTTGGCGATGGCATTCGAGATGGCTGCGGCAGTTGCCACGTTCGGCGCTTCGGCAAGTCCCTTTGCGCCACGCGGACCGGCATCGGGTGTGGCGATCTGCACGAACTGTGTGGCAATCGGAGGCGCATCGGCGCACGTCTGCAACTTGTACTCCAACATCGCCGCGTTGCGCTGCTTGGCGCCGGCGTCGTACCGGGTGCCCTCGGTCAGCGCCTGGCCGATGCCCATCAGCACACCGCCCTCCACCTGGCCGACGGCGCCGAGCTCGTTGATGATGGTGCCCGAATCGTGCGCGGTGCTGACGTGCACGACCCTGACGACACCCGTGTCGCGATCGAGGCGAACGCGCACGGCGTGGCACGAGAACTGGGGTGCGACGAACGCGGCCTGGCCCAGGTCTCCGACACAACTCGATCCGACCAGTGGCGGTGCGGCCGGTGGTATGCCCGAGCCGTGGCCGATCAGCAATTCGCCGCCAGCGGCGATGCCGGCCAGCTCGGCGATGGACACGTTGGCGTCGGGGGTGCCGACGACGCTGGCCATGCCGTTGGCCAACACGATGTCTTCCTGCGCCGCCTCGAGATGTTCGGCTGCCAGTTTGCGCAGTTGGTCGGCAACCTGCCCAGCCGCGGCAACGACGGCGCGACCGTTGTTGAACAGGGTCTGCGAACCCGTGGCGCCCATGTCGTAGGGCGCCACCGAGGTGTCCTGATAGACGAGTTGGAAATCTTCTGCATTCATTCCCAGCTCGTCGGCGGCCAACTGGCGCAGGGTCATCACGGCTCCCGTGCCGCACTCTTGCGCGCCCGTGATGATCTGGCCAGAACCGTCGCCGTCGATCTTGATGTACGCGCCGGACGGCACCGAGAAGCTGGGCCACCAGCCGATGGCCACGCCGATCGCCTCGTCGTCGGGCAACGGCCGGCCGTACTCGGCACCGTCGACCGCCGCCTGGATGCATCGCTGCAAACCGATCTCTCCGTACGTCTGGCCGCTGGGACCTTCAACGCCGGTGTCGACTGCATTCAGGCGTCGGAAGTCGACCGCGTCGATGCCCAACTCGCGCGCAATCTCGTCGGTGTGCGACTCCAGCGCCCAGCACGCCTGAGGCGCCGTTGGTGCGCGCACTGACCCGGAGGGCTGATGGTTGGTGTAGACGAGGTGGGCTTCGACGTGGACGTTCGGGATCCGGTACGGCCCGACCAC
>JANNFQ010000637.1:0-1615 GCA_031380045.1 Acidimicrobiaceae bacterium | reverse complement strand
ATGCAGTTCAGCGAACAGCTGCTGCCCAGCGAAGAACTCGTAGCAGTGCGACCCCGGCAATCGCAGCACCCCAGGCATGTGCGCCAGCCACGCGTCGAGCTGGCCGCCCGTGCCGCAGTCGGCGTAGGCGATGGCCACCTGCCGGTCGCCGTCGGGGTTGCACTCGGCCACCAGGGCGCGCAGCGCCGGCACGATCTGTTCGGGCCGGTTGTGCAGGTTGGCAGGCAAGTAACGCACCTCGACGAGATCGGTGAGTGATGAGGCGGCGAGCACAGAGCGCAGCTCGGTGGCCAACGCTCCGCATGCGAGCACGAGGGGCGGTGCTGGCACGACGGTGCTCTCAGACAGACGGACCGGCAGGTTCGCGCTGGCCGCGACGAACACTGACGAGGTGCTTGGCAGTCTCGGACGCCACTGCAGCGTCGCGGCAGTATGCGTCGGCGCCGATGGCCTGGCCGAACTCTTCGTTCAGTGGCGCGCCACCCACCAGCACGATGAACTTGTCGCGCAGACCGCGTTCTTGCAGCGTGTCGATGACCACCTTCATGTAGGGCATGGTGGTGGTCAGCAACGCTGACATGCCGATGATGTCGGGCTTGTGCTCGTCGAGGGCAGCGAGGAACTTGTCGGCGTCGGTGTTGATGCCAAGGTCGATCACTTCGAAGCCGGCGCCCTCGAGCATCATCGCCACCAGGTTCTTGCCGATGTCGTGGATGTCGCCCTTCACGGTGCCGATGACGACCTTGCCGATCGGCTCGGCACCGGTTTCGGCCAGCAGCGGCCGCAAGATCTCCATGCCGGCCTTCATGGCGTTGGCCGACAGCAGCACCTCGGGGACGAACAGGATGCCGTCGCGGAAGTCGATGCCGACGATGCGCATCCCCTCGACCAATGCGTCGTTCAGCACTCGGTCGGGTGACCAGCCGCGGTCGAGCAGGATGAGGGTGCCCTCAGCGATCTCGGGCGCCATGCCGTCGTACAGATCTTCGTGCATCTGGGTGACGAGTTCGTCGTCGGGAAGTGCTGCCAGATCGAGATCATCGTCGCTCATGCATGACCCTTTACGTTGCCGAGAAGCCAGTCGAAGTGTTCCATGATGCGGATCAGGTCCACATGATGGAACTCTACCACATCAGGGGAGGTGGATTGCGTCCAGGTGCGCGGCATAGCCGTGCTGGTCCATGAGGGTACGGCAGCGATCGAACCGCCGGGTGGCATAGGCCCAGAAGTCGTCGGCCGGGTTGCCGTTGACGTGCTGGATGACTCCCCACAGCGTCCACAACAGATCGCACATCGCCTTGTAGGCGACCATCCGTCCAACCTCGTCGGCGGCCGGCTCGCCGTCGAAGTACGCATGCAGCAGTGCCAGGTCTTGCTGGTCGTCGAACTCACCCTCGACCGACAGGTCGCCCAAGTCCCACATGGGATCGTTGTTGCCCGAGTACTCGTAGTCGATCACGTACATCCGGGCGCCCGTGTCCAAGAAGTTCTCGCACAGCGGATCGCAGTGCGCCGGCACCAGCGGCCGTGCGCCCCGCCGCAGCGCCTGCCGGGTGGCATCGGCCCTGGCCTGCAACTGCTCGTAGCCGTCGGGCAGCGCGGCGCCCTTCGAGGC
>JANNFQ010000634.1:0-6778 GCA_031380045.1 Acidimicrobiaceae bacterium | reverse complement strand
GTGTAGATGCCGTCGATGCCCATCTCGATCAAGTCGGTCATGTCGGCGGGATCGTCGACGACCCATGTCAGCACGGCGGTGCCGAGATGATGCGAGAACTCCAGGTAGTCGGCGGAGATCCGTCTGGAGCCGTCGTCGGCAAGAAAGGCTGGTTGCCCGACGAGTTGGGCGCTGACGAAGGTCGCGTCCCCCGCCTCACGTGCTGCACGTATCGCTCGCCGCTCAGCTGTGGTACCCGAGGTGTGGACCTGTGGGCACGATTGACGAAACAACATCACCTGTTCGTCGGTGTCGACCCCGACGTAGACGTCGTTCGTTCGTCGCAATGCGGTCAGGAGTGAGCAGATCGGCTCGACTGCTTCGGTGCGCAGATCTTTGAGGTCGAGAGTGGCGAGGGTGTGTGGGAACTCCGTCAGGATGGCCTCGATGGTTGGGATGGTGACTTCTTGGCCGCGGAGCGGATAGTGCTGTTCTGGATGAAAGTTCCACGCGGCGTCGAGGTCGGCGAGGTCCGCGAGGGTCGCGTCCTGGACACGGCCCGTGCCGTTGGTCGTCCGTTCCAGGGTGCTGTCGTGGAAGGCGATGGGTACGCCGTCGGCGGTGAGAGAGACGTCGATGTCGATGACGTCGCCACCCATCGCGATGCTGTGTTCGTACGCATACAGCGTGTTCTCGGGGAACAGCGCGTCGCCGCCGGCGTGCGGTATGACCAGCGGGCGACCGATCCGAAACGGATTGTTGGTCTGGCGATCAGCCGGCCGGACTACGGGGTGTGCGACGGAAGACGACTCGCAGCCGACGACGCTTGATACGACGATTGCGATGATCGGCACCACGATTGCCCGGTACTTCGTCCCCCTCACTCGATGGCCTCCCGACGTGCAGAGCGTAGCCCTCGATGCGAAGTCGACCGAGAGGCGATCCGCACGTCCGCGAGCAGATGATTCAGCGCTGGTGGCCGCGGCGAATGATCAGGTCAGCGACCAGGCCGGTCCATCCGGTCTGGTGCGATGCGCCGACGCCGCGGCCGGTGTCGCCATGGAAGTACTCGTGGAAGGGGATCATCTGGTTCCACACGGGGTCGGTGTTGAACTTGTCGTCGGTGCCGTACACAGGCCGGGCGCCGTTCTGGTCCGGGATGAAGATGTCGATCAGGCGTTGACGCAGCCGATCGGCGATCTGGGCCAATGTCAGCTCAGTGCCGGAGCCGGTGGGGTACTCGACGCGGAAGTCTTCGCCGAAGAACCGAGCGAACCTGCCGATCGCTTCGATGACGATGTAGTTCACCGGGAACCAGACTGGTCCACGCCAGTTCGAGTTACCGCCGAAGAGACCGGTGGTCGATTCACCGGGCGAGTAGTCGACGGTGTACGTCATGCCGCCGAGATCGACCGAGAACGGGTGATCGCGATGCGCGGCCGAAAGCGCACGTACGCCGTAGGTCGAAAGGAACTCGGTCTCGTCCAGTAGCCAGCGCAGCACACGGCGCAGCCGCTCGGGCGACACGATCGAGAGCAACCTTCCCTCGGCGCCATCGCGCGCGTGCATGTGGAACAGCTCGGAGTAGTCGGGTCGGTTCTGCAAGAACCAGTCGGTGCGAGCTGTGAACTCGGTCAACTTGTCCAGCGTCTCGCGTCCCAACGTAGTGGTGGCGGCCAGCGGCAGCAGGCCGACCATCGACCGGACCTTCAGCGGGATTCGCTGCCCGGCGGTGGTCGCCAGGACGTCGTAGTAGAAGCCGTCCTCCTCGTCCCACAGACCGCGGCTGTAGATCGCCTCGGCGATGAGCGCGAAGTGCTCGAAGAACTTGGTCGCCAGGTCTTCATAGGTCCGGTCGTGACGCGCCAGCGTCAACGACATCTCCAGCAGGTCCAGGCAGTACATGGCCATCCACGATGTGCCGTCTGACTGCTCGAGCTCGCCCTCGATCGGCAGAGGCGCCGAGCGATCGATCGGCCCGATGTTGTCCAACCCCAGAAAGCCGCCAGCGAACACGTTGTTGCCTTTGGCGTCCTTGCGATTCACCCACCAGGTGAAGTTCAGCAGCAACTTGTGCAGCATGCGTTCCAGGAACTCGAAGTCGTTCCCGCCGTCGATCTCGAACACGCGCAACGCAGCCCAGGCGTGGACCGGCGGGTTGACATCACCGAAGGCCCACTCGTATGCGGGCAGCTGACCGTTCGGATGCATGTACCACTCGCGGCACAGCAGGATCAGCTGCTCCTTGGCGAACGCCGGGTCGACGTGCGCCAGCGCCACGGTGTGGAACGCGAGATCCCACGCGGCGTACCACGGGTACTCCCACTTGTCGGGCATCGAGATCACGTCGTGGTTGTTCAGGTGGCGCCACGCCGCGTTGCGGCCCGAGCGTCGGCCGGCGGGGGGTGCCGGCTGATCCGGGTCGCCGTCCAGCCAGCGCGCGACGTCGTAGTGGTAGAACTGCTTCGACCACAGCATCCCGCCCAGGGCCTGGCGCATGATCAGTGCTTCGTCGGCGGTGGCGCTGGTCGGGGTGAGCAATGCGTAGAAGTCGTCGGCGTCGGTCCGGCGATCTGCCAGCACCTCTGCCGCTGGACGAACAGGAGTGACGGCATCGCGATGGATGCGAAGCGTGATCTGCTGGGTGGCCCCTGCAGCGACGTCGACTCGGTACCACAGGGCCGCCTTGGTCCCGGTCTGAGCCGGGTTGGTGGCGTCGATGCAGTGGACGACGAGGTCGTTGATCGCGTCCTTCGGGAAAGCTGTGCCGTCCACGCCCCACAGTCGGCGCGAGTTCGACTCGTTGTCGCAGAACAGCACCCGTGGCGACCCGTCGCCGGTCAGGCGCATTCGAGGCAGTTCGTGGTGCTCGGTGATCAGCGTTCCGTTGGACGCGGCGATCGAAGGGCGGCGGTCGTCGAGCCCCCACGACCACGTGTTGCGGAACCACAGCGTGGGCATCACATGCAATGTGGCGGCGTCGGGCCCGGCGTTGCGGATGGTGACTGCCGCGACGATGTCATCGGCCGCTTCCTTGGCGTAGTCGACGGTGATGTCCCAGTAGCGGTCGTCGTCGAAGATGCCGGTGTCGAGCAGCTCGAACTCAGGTTGATCGGCGCCGCGCCGGGCGTTTTCGTCGACGAGTTGCGCGTACGGGAACTCGGCCTGCGGGTAGAAGTACCGCCAACGCATCCACGAATGCGTCGGCGTGCTGTCCTCGTAGAACCAATACTCCTTGGCATCCTCACCGTGGTTGCCCTGCGTCCCTGTCAGGCCGAAGATCCGTTCCTTCAGAATGGGATCGCGGCAGTTCCAGAAGGCGAATGCCATGCACAAGGTCTGGGCATCGTCGCAAATGCCGGCCAGGCCGTCTTCGTTCCACCGGTATGCCCGCGACCGCGCGTGGTCATGCGGAAACGAGTCCCACGCGGTGCCGCGTTCGCTGTAGTCCTCGCGCACCGTTCCCCATGATCGTTCCGAGACGTAGGGACCCCACTGCTTCCACACAGGGTCGGCCAGCCGGGCGTGTTCTGCATCGTTCATGGCGATGCAGTGAGCGTATGCGCCCTGTTACGTCGGTACGTTGTCGACCAACGGCGGCTCGGAGGGCGGGCTCGCCTGGTGGGCTCGGCCTGGTCCTCAGCTGATCAAACGTGCCTGCAGCCACGCTTGGAAGCCACCATCCAGATCGGTGGCGCGGTGCAGGCCCAGCTCGCGTAGGAGGACAGCGGCGAGACTGGAGCTGTACCCCTCGTTGCAGACGATCACGATGCGGGTGTCATAGCCGGTCACCTGGGCGATGTGATGACTGCTGGCAGGGTCCAGCCGCCACTCCAGGATGTTGCGGTCGATGACGATGGCGCCAGGCAGGTCGCCGTCTCGCGACCGTTGCTCGACCGGCCGGGTGTCGATGATCAGCGCCCCGCCCTCTCGTTCGCGCTCGAGGTGCTGAACCTGGACGCGGTCCAGTCGGGCTCGCGCTGCGGCGAGGAACTCGTCGATCGGGCGGGGTCCGCCGTGTTCGTTCATTGCGGGTGGGTCTCGTACATGCGCGCAGCGACCACGAGACCAGAGAGTGCTGTCAGAGCAGCGACGGCGTAGATGGCGGCCGGGATGCTGAAGAGGTCGGCAACGATGCCGGCCAACAGCGCGCCGATGGCGAAGCCGCCGTCGCGCCACAGCCGGTAGATGCCCACCGATCGAGCTCGCCAGGTGGGGTGGGCGACGTCGCCGATCGCAGCGAGCAGCGTCGGGTACACCATGGCGGTGCCGGCGCCGAGCACCATCGCGCCGACGGCCCACGCGGCGAAGCTTCCGGTCGCGGCGATCCAGGCGATGGCGACGGCTTGGGTCAACATCCCACCGACGATCAATGGCTTGCGGCCGACTCGATCGGACAAGCCTCCGGTGTAGAGCTGCCCCAACCCCCAGACTGCCGGATACAGCGCGGCCAGCACACCGATACGGCCGATCGACATGCCTGCGCCGGCAAAGAAGATGGGAAACAGCCCCCAGGCCAATCCGTCGTTCAGGTTGTTCACCAAGCCCGCCTGTGAGCATGACGACAGCGCTTTGTCGCGAAACGAGGTCAGCCTGAAGATCTCGCCTGTCGTCAAACTCTGATGGTGGGCTTCGTTGGTCGCGACGTGGCTGGCGGCTTCGTGGCGGGCATGTGCACGGGTCTCGCGTACACGAAAGACCGAGAGCCCCAGACCCAACCCGGCATATGCAAGGCCGAGGAAGAACGGCTCTGGGCGCAGCCCGGCGTGTTCTGCGATGTAGCCGGTCGCCAGTGCGGTCACAGCGACAGCGCCATATCCGGCGGCCTCGTTCAGACCCATCGCGAACCCGCGTCGGGCGGGGCCGACGAGGTCGATCTTCATGATCACCGTCGTCGACCAGGTGAGGCCCTGGTTGATGCCCAGCAGCACGTTGGCGAACACCACCCAGTTCCACGTGGGCGCCCACATCAGCAGCAGTGGAATCGGCAGGGCGACGATCCACCCGGCGACCAGCACCGGCTTGCGGCCGTACCGGTCCGACAGGGTTCCGGCGAAGAAGTTCGTCGCCGCCTTGACCGCACCGAACGCGACGATGAACGTCAAGGTCGATGTGAAGGCTGTCAGCCCGAACTCCTCCTTGGCGAGAAGTGGCAGCACCGTGCGTTCTTGGCCGATCATGCCGCCGACCAGCGCGTTGACACCGACCAGCAGCGAGAACTGAGCCAGGTTCTCGCGAAGGCCCAGCCGCAGCGGTGCGTCGGTCGTGGGCGCGCTCATCGTCCGGTTTCCAATGGTCGACTGGTTGCGAACGCCCACGTATCGGGACCGCCCGCCAGCACTGCGATCTCGTCGATGCCTCGCGCCGCCAGCAGGCTGGCGCCGGTCATCGCCCGTTCGCCGTGACCGCACATCACGGTCACCGGCCCAGCTGGCAGGTGCACGGCGGGTATGGAGCCGAGCTCGATGTTGCGCGCGCCGGGCACGTGCCCGGCGGCGTACTCGTTGGCCTGGCGGACATCGATCACACGGCCTGTCATTCCAGCAGGCTGCACCAGTGGGATCGTGCGCTCTGGCCTCCCGGAACTCATCCATGCCGCGAACCCACCCGCGAGTTCGCCGACGATGTGCTCGAGGCCGACATCGAGGCACTGCCGAACGACGTCGCCGCGATCCTGTTCTGGGTCGAGGACGAACGCGAGTGGCCGGCTGGGCTCGACCAGCCAGCCCAGCCAACTGGCGAACACCGGACGCAACGTGTTCGACAACGACGCCGGCACGTGACCGGCCGAGAACGCAGCGACCGACCGTGCATCCACGACAAGGCCTCCGCTGGCGTTGTGCTGGTCGAGGTCGTCGATCGAGAGATGGGTCAGGTGGGGAATCGAGTCGTAGCGGCGAGGGCCGCGGCGGTTCAGCTCGGGCAGCCGGGCGAAGTAGGTGGGGAACGTACCGAACCCGGCGATCAGCTGCTCAACGAACACGTCCTCTTCGGTGATCGCGAACAGTGGGTTGGTGTCGCGTTCGTTGCCGAGGGTCGAGGTGCGGTGCGACGCCCCCGGCGCCGAACAGAACGACCCGGCCCCATGAGTGGGATACACCGGCACATCACGAGGCAACGCGTTGAATCGCCGGAGAGCGCCGAACATCTCGCGAGCAAGCGGCACGGTCAGGTTCGGACCGCACAGATCGGTGCGGCCGACCGTGCCCACCATCAGTGAACCGCCCGAGAACAACGCGGTCGGCGTCCCCTTCTGGACGAACAGGTATGCGTAGTGATCGGGTGTGTGGCCCGGCGTCGCCAACGCGATCAGATCGATGCCCTCAGCCAGTCTGACGTACTCGCCGTCGGTGACTGGTCGATGTTGCGATTCGAGGTTGGACATCGCCGGAGCGATGAAGGTCGCGTCGGTGTGGCAGGCGAGCGCCGGGCTTCCGGTCACGTAGTCCGCATGCGAGTGCGTGTCCATCGTCCACGCCACCCGGAGCCCGCGTGACACGGCACATGCCTGCTGCTGAATGGGGAACCGGGGCGGGTCGACGATCGCGGCGGTGCCATCGCCGAGATCGATCACGTACGACGAATGGCCGAGACCTTCATCGACGAAGTCATGGACGTGCATGCCACCCTCCCTCGCGATCGATGATCAAGGCCTGGCTTGAATGTACGCCTTGCCTATCACACATTCAAGTACTAGTTTGAACGTCAATATGAATCGGGGATTTCGACGTGGGTGACCGAGCAGCCAAGGACGCACTGTTCGATGCCTTCGCCGAAGTGGCCAAGGCGATGGCCAGCG
>JANNFQ010000616.1:0-17030 GCA_031380045.1 Acidimicrobiaceae bacterium | reverse complement strand
GTCGGCCACCGCACCGGACGCGACGACGCCGTTCAGGTCGTTCAGTCGCTGCTCGACGTCCCAGGGCAACGCGTTGCCGCCCCCAGTCCGCTGCTGGTCGTCGCCGTTCGAGCGCACGCGCACCGAGACCTGGGTGGCCTGCAACTCGTCGAATCGCTCGACGATCTGATTGCCCGCAGTGCGCGAGATACCGAGTGTGGCGACCAATGACGCGAGGCCGATGACCGTGCCGGCGGTGGTCAGGGCGGCGCGACCCGGGCGCGCGAACACGCCTGCCAGTGTCTCGTCGAACAGGTCGCCCAGCCGTAGCCGGCTGCGTGTTCGCCTTCGCTGGCGCCTCATCGGATCTCGGTCAGCATGCCGTCGATGATGCTGACGCGACGCTTCGCCCGAAGCGCGACCTCGTGATCGTGGGTGATGACCAGGATGGTCAGGCCGTCGGCCAACAGATCGTCGAACAGATCCAGCATCGTCCGCGTGTTGGCCGAATCGAGATTGCCGGTTGGTTCGTCGCACAGCATCAAGCTGGGTCGCGCTGCCAACGCTCTGGCCACGGCGACGCGCTGTCGCTCGCCGCCCGACAGACGCGTCGGCAGGAAGTTGGCGCGCGCCGCCAGACCCACGCGATCAAGGGCGTCCAGTGCCACCTGTCGACGCTGCCGGCGGGGGATGCCCTGGTACAGGCCGCCCAGCATGACGTTCTCGACAGCCGAGCGATGCGACAGCAAGTGGAACGACTGGAACACGAAGCCGATCCGGTCGGAGCGTAGGCCGGCCCGGTGGGCGTCAGTCAGGGTCGCAGTGTCGATGCCGTCCAGCAAGTACGTTCCAGACGTTGGGCGGTCGAGCAGGCCCAGGACGTTCAGCAGGGTCGACTTGCCAGAACCCGACGGCCCCTCGATCGCGACATAGCTGCCCTGATCGACCGACAGATCGATCTGCGACAGCGCGTGTACGGGTGGCGTCGAGGGGAACGTGCGACCGAGTTGGCGTAGTTCCACCACGGGTGCAGACGGCGCGGCGACTGCGCCGATTGCGGTGTCGACCGCGGCAGCCTGGACCGTGGCAGCGTGGACGGGGGCCGTCGTCATCCGCCGCCTGCTTGCGATGAGTCGGTCGACGTGTTGGGCACGGTCGAGTCGTTCCCCTCGTCGTTCGAGGCTTGCACCGTTTCGGTGCCGACCACGACACGATCGCCCTGGTCCAGCTGGGCGTCGATCGGCCGTACCTCCACCAGGCCATCGGCGGTGAGGCCGACCTCGACGGTGACCGACTCGGTCAGACCCGGCGAGTCGTTGGTGACCGGCTGGCGTTCGACCTCGACGCGACTGCGGCCATCGGCGCCGAGTGACACCGCGGCAATGGGCACGACCAACACCTCGCCACCGGTCGAGGCGACATCGACGATGATTCGCGCCGACGCAAACACGTAGTCACGAATTGCGACGGGATCGGACGGCTGGACGATGACCTGCAAGCGACCCGACCCGCCGTCGGATCCGCCGCCATCCCCGGCGTTCTGCGGCTGGCCGACGAAGGTGACCGTGCCTTCGAACTCGAGATCGAGGTCGCGCAGCGAGATGACCACGGTGGCGCCTGGCGTCACCAGTCCAGAGTCGGCCTTGGCCACTCGTGCGACCACCTGTGTGGCCGCGCTGGAGATGGTCGCCAGCACATCGGTGGCCGGACCTCCGGGTTGCGCCACCACCTCGGTGACGGTTGCCGGCAGCACCGGCACCACGACCAGCTCGCCGGCGGGCACACGCGTGCCCGACTGGGACTGCGCCGCCGCGTAGTCGTCGCGCGCCTGCTGAAGTGCGCCCGTCGCATCTTCACGCGCCCGCTCGGCTCCGGCTGTGTCGGGTGGCTTCAATGCCTCGGCCAGCTGCGCGTCGGCCAGACTCTTGGCATCGCGCGCAGTGCGCACGTCCAGCTGGCCTTGCGCAGCAGTCGCCGCCTGTTGGCTTTGGGCGTCGGCCAATGCGGTCACTCGCTCGCTCAGGTCGACCTCGGCTTGCGCCGCAGCGCCCCGCCTGGTGGCGATCTCTTCCGGGGAGTACGGCTCGCCGGTAGCCGGGTCGATCGCTGCAGGTGCGCTGGCGAGCTCGAGCAGGGTACGGGCTGCATCGCGCGCCGTGAGCGCAGCGTCGCGCGCTGCGGTCGCGCTGGTGACGGTGGTGGTCGCAGTCGTGTCGTTGCGCGCGGCCTGTTCTTGCGCCCGGGGCACCGCATCGGCGGCTTGCGCTGCCGACTGTTGCAGCGACAGCAGCTGTGACCCTGAGGTGCGCTGGCCGGCGGTGACCAGATCTGCCTCGGCGCGACTGAGCGTTTCCTCACCGTTGGTCACTGCGTCGCGCAGTTGTCGCAATCGGTCGGTCTCGTCGTCGTCGGGACCCACACTGCGATAGCCGGCGTTGGCATACATGGCGTCCAGCGCGGCTGCCGTGGACGCGTCGTACACGGTGTCGACCGTGCCCGGAGCGTGCCCCAGCCGCTGGAGTGCCTGCTCGAGCTGCAACACGTCGGGACCGGTGGTGCCGGGTGCCAACGAGCGGTACGTGGGCAGGGTGCCCTGGATGACGAAAACGGGTCGACCGCTGATGTCGAACAGCACATCGCCCTCGGCCGCCTGCTGATCGATCTCGGGCGAGCGTGTGACGACAGCGGTGTCGCCCGCCGGGATGCCCACTCCACCGGCAAGCTTGATCGGCGTCGGTTCTGCGAACTGGATCTCGCCGGCCAGGGTGATCGACGATGACAACGCCTGGCGCTGGACGGGCACCGTGATGCGCGACGCAACCGGCGCGCGTCGAGCGTCTGCTGCGTCGGCCGGCGACTTCAACCGGCTGCCGATTGCTGCTCCGCCGAGTGCCGAGACGATCGCAGCGCCGACGACAGCCAATGCCAGCACCCGCCTGCGCCGGCCGTCATCGATCGCAGCAGGTCTGGCCGGCAACTGTCCGGCCTCGGGTGTGATGATCGCGACCTGCGGCTGTGCGGCCGTGTCGAGGGGCGACACGTTGCCTGTTGCTGGCTCTGTGTCTCTGGGCGTCACGACTGTCCCGGGCCCAGTTCAGGGAAGTCGGCACGCAGCTGGTCGACCAGTTCCTGTTCGATCTGCGTGCGGATGCCGGCGATGTCGGCCTCTTGCTGGCAGGCCCAGTCCTTGGCCCACAGGTCAAGCTCGGTCTGTCGCAGTTCTTCGAGGTCGGCCTCGTCGATCGGCTGCGGTTCGCCAACGGCCGCCTCACCCTTGCCGTCCTCGTCGGTCCATGCGGTGTAGTAGTTCGTGCCGCCCTCGCCACCACTTGCGTCACCCTCGGAGAACGGCACGATCTCGAGGCCCATCAACTCGTACTTCATCCGGTCGACGTAGCTGTACATCTGGTCGGGCTTCTCGATCGGTCCTCCAGCGACCTCGACGCCGTCGATGACATCGGCCATGCATTCGACCCATTGGTCTGCGGCTGTCAGCAGCCGCGGGTCGTTCTGGCTGTCTTGCCAGAACTCATTCATTCGTTCTTGCAGATCGGGGTTCGACTGCATCGGATCGCTGCCGTACACCTGGGCGCTGGCGCGTCCCGAACAGCCTTGATCCTCGGGGCTGACCGGCGACGCAGACACCGTGGCGGCGACGGCCGTGTCATCGCTGGCCACAGCGACGTCGGTGGCGGCGACGGCTGTGCCCTCGGTCATCGAGCCCCGGCCATACAGCGAGGCGTAGTACTCCTCGTTTTCGGACTGACTGAGTTGGCTCACATAATCCTGGTTCGGGTCGACGACTTCTTGCCCGCCTGGCTGCGCCTCGCCGTCGCCGCTCAGCGATGGCTCTTCCCACAGCTCGTAGTTGTGCACGACCGAGTAGCCGTACTTCTTGCCGTACGCCTCTGGGTCGTTCATCAACGACATGTCCTCGGTCTGATCCGATGACTGTGCCGACCAATCGACCGGGATGTACTCCCAGCCTTCTTCGCGCATGCATTCGGCCACCAGATCCTCGACCTGCAACTGCTTGCGCCGCGACTCTTCTGGGGAGTCGCTGCTCCAACCCATCAGTTCGGCCAACGGGCCGACGGTGGTGCCGGTCGACGAAGCGGGCTGGTCGCCGGCGGAACTTCCGCACGCCGACAGGCCGGCGGCGCCCAACAGCGCGGCCACCGCCATCCATCGAACGTGCATCGCTGGTGTGCGGTGCCGTCGCGTGGTCACTGTGCTGGCGTCCATCGTGGCCCCCTGACCGCCGCCGGGCGAGACGCCCGCCGGCCTCACGCACCTTACATACTCAGTATGTAGAGTGCAACACGCTGCTTCGAGCGCGCTGCTGCCCGCCCACATGTCAGACGCTCGAGCGAACGATTTGGTTTCAACGAATGTCGATCATCTACGGGCCAACGCGCCAGCGGGTCAGAGCGGCGTGTTGTCGTGCGGCCGCGCCTGCAACTGCTCTCGCTTGTCGGCCAGCATCTCGAGTGCGTGTCCGATGACCGACCGCGTCTCGCTGGGCTCGATGACCGCGTCGATGAAGCCGCGGTCGGCGGCGATGTACGGGTTCAGCAATCGTTCGGCATAGTCCACCTCGAACGCGGCGCGTTCTTCCGGCGTTGCGCGCCGCTGCAGGATGGCGGCAGCCTGGCCGGCGCCCATGACGGCCAGTTCGGCCCACGGCCAGGCGATGCACAGATCGTTGCCCATTCGCTTCGAGTCCATCACGATGTACGCCCCGCCGTAGCTCTTGCGCAAGATGACGCAGATGCGTGGCACTGTGGCCCGCCCGTAGGCGAAGACCAGCTGCGCCCCGTGACGGATCATGCCGCGCCACTCGAGATCTTTGCCGGGATAGAAGCCCGGCGTGTCGACCAGCGTGACGATCGGCAGGTTGAAGGCGTCGCAGAACGCCACGAAGCGCGCAGCCTTCTGCGAAGCCGGGATGTCTAACGTGCCGGCGAGCGACAAGGGCTGGTTGGCCACGATGCCCACCGGCATGCCGCCGATGGTGGCGAACGCGGTCACCAGGTTGCTGGCCCAGCGCGCTCGCAGTTCCAGCATCTCGCCGTCATCGACGATGCAGCGAATGACATCGCGCACGTCGTAGCTGCCCGTTGACGAAGCGGGGATCAGCTGTCCGGCTTCGGGCGTTTCACGGTCGACGGGATCGTCTGTCGACCAGCGTGGCGGCTCTTCGTCGTTGTGCGAAGGCAGGTACGACAGCATGTGCGCGGCCATCTCGACGGCGGATTCCAGGTCGTCGGCCACCAACGTTGCCGCACCCGAGTACCGCGCATGGCTGGAGGCCCCGCCCAGTTCCTCGGCGTCCATCACGACGCCGGTGAACTCGGCCACCATCGTGGGGCCGCTGACGAACGCATACGACGACTGGGTCATCAGCACCAGGTCGGCCAGACCAATGAGCAGCGCCGGTCCGCTGACGGCCGGCCCGTCGACGATCATCACCACGGGCACGACGCCCGAACAGTTGGCGATTGCTCGGGCTGCCAGCCCCCAGCCATGCAGCGCCGAGAAGCCTTCCAGGATGTCGGCGCCGCTGCTGCGGATGACTGCGACCAACGGCAGCCGCTGGTCCAGCGCGAGTTGCGCCGCCGCTTCGATCTGCGACGACGACGAGGACGACAGCGCCCCCTGTCGCTCGCTGCCGTCGACATCGACCCACACCACCGATCGGCCGTCGATCTCGCGCACGTCGGCGCGAACGGCGCCAGGGACGCCGGCGCGGATGGCGAGTGTCGTCATCGCGCCACTGTAGGTCGTGCGCCAGACGGTGTCAGATGGCGCGGCCGGTGCCGAACGGGAAGGCGTCGGGGCCGACGTGGACGCCCGGTTGTTTGCCACCCTGTTCATCGACGATCGTGCGCAGCACTTCCAGCAGCGCCTTGGTGGGTGCGCTGGGCACCGGTCGTTTGCGCTGCACCCATCCGACCACGCGACGAGGCAGTTCGGGCACGGCAATGCGTTTGAAGTCTGCCTTGAGCCATCGGGGGATTGCTGTGGCGGGCACGATGGCTGCGCCATAGCCCTCGAACGCCAGCGACGCCATCAGCCGTACGCCGTCGATCTCGGCCTGCGCGGTCAGCTCGCAATCGACCGCGCCGGCAGCCCGGTCGATGATGCGGCGCAAGGCGGTGCCGGTGGGTGGCAGCAGCAGTGGCACCTGGGCCAGCGCCGGCAGGCGAATGGTGTCGTGTTGCGCCAAGGGATGCTTGCTGTTGGCCAGCAGCACCAGGTCTTCGGCGAACAAGGCATGCACGCTGAGCTCTGGGTCGTCGACGGGCAGGTGCACCAACGCTGCGTCGAGGTGCCCCGACGAGACCCGGGGGACCAATGCCGTGGTGCTGCCCTCGTGCACCGTGACGTGGACACCGGGGTGCAGTTGTTCGAGCCGCGTCAGCAGCTGAGGGAGCAGCCAGCGCGCCGTGGTGCCAATGGCGCCGAACCGCGAATCGCCTGACACATCTTCGCCTCGGGACGCCATGTCGGCGGTGATGTCTTCGAGCTCGTGTAGCACTCTGCGTGCACGTTCGACCACGGCGACGCCTTCATCGGTCAGCCCACCCCGCTGCCGATCCACCAAGGTGACGCCCAGTTCCTTCTCCAAACGGGCAATGTGGCCGCTGACGTTGGACTGGACGGTGTACAGGGCCCGCGCTGCCGCCGAGAACGAGCCGTGGTCGGCAATGGCGACGAGTGTCGCAAGTTGGCGCAGATCCATCTGGAAAAATGATAGCAACTATCCTGGTTTCCGCCTTGAAAGATCACTCGTTCACGTGCATACTTTCACATGTTGATCGAAGTGGCGCCGTCCCCCACGGCTCCACTCGACAAGAACCCGAAGATGGTTCCCCCAAACCATCGGGTTTCGGTTGAGAGACCCCGCTTCCCCCAAGCGGGGTCTTTCCCGTTTTGCAGCCCGGGCTTCGGTTCGGTCGGCGCCTCGCCGCGATCGTCGCTCCAGCCAGCCTGATTCACGTCGAGCCCCACTGGCCTACAGTGTCAGCGCATATGGCAGGCGCCGCCTTCTTCGACCTCGACCGCACGCTGCTGGCGGGCGCGTCCGGCCAGGTGTTCTCGAAGGCGATGCGTACGGCCGGATTGGTGAACCGCACCATTCCGGGCGAGTCGCTGATGTTCCGCCTGTTCAACACCGTTGGCGAGACGCTGCCGTCCATGGCGCTGGCGCGCCAGGCCGCGGTGCTGTCGAAGGGACGGTCGGTGGCGGCTGTGCAGGCCGCAGCGGCCGGAGCTGCCAGCACACTGGCCGACATGGTGCAACCGTTGGCGGCACCGCTGTTCGCCGAGCACCGCGCTGCCGGCCGGCCAGTGGTTCTGGCCACGACCACCCCGTACGACCTCGTCAAACCGCTGGCCGACCTGCTGGGGTTGGACGACGTCATCGCCACGCGTTACGGAACGAATGCCGACGGCACCTATGACGGAACGATCAGCGGTCCGTTCGTGTGGAGCGCCGGCAAGTTGGCAGCCGTGCGCGAGTGGGCAAGCCGCCACGACGTCGATCTGGCCCACAGCTACGCCTACAGCGACAGCGTGTACGACACACCGATGTTGGCAGCCGTGGGCCACCCCTATGTGGTCAACCCCGATCCGCGCATGGTGTTGATGGCCGCTGCGCGTCGCTGGCCCACGTTGGACCTGGCCAAACGCCCGCCTGACGTTGCCCTGCGGGTTGACGATGAACGAGGTGGCGAGGCCGTCTCGCGAGGCGAACACGAAGGGGTGTCCGGCATGGCCAAGATTCCGGTGGTGAACCTCGAGCTGCAGCGTTTGGCGCTCAGCTTCACCCATCCGTTCTTCTTCCCGTACGCGAAGTTCGACATCGAAGGTACCGAACACATCCCACCGCAGGGTCCGGCGATCATCGTCGCCAACCACCGCAGCTACTTCGACTCGGCAGCAATGGCAATCACGATCGCCCGTACCGATCGGACGATTCGCTTCCTGGGCAAGAAGGAAGTGTTCGACGCCCCGGTCGTCGGACAGATCGCCGCAGCGATGGGTGGTATCCGGGTCGACCGGGGGACCGGGTCGGACGAGCCGTTGCAAGCGGCCGCCGAGGCGCTGGCCAATGGCGATCTGGTGGCGATCATGCCGCAAGGCACCATCCCGCGAGGCGCGGCGTTCTTCGAGCCGAAGTTGAAGGGCCGATGGGGCGCAGCACGTCTGGCGGCGTTGGCCAACGCTCCGGTCATCCCGGTGGGCTTGTGGGGAACCGAGCGGGTGTGGCCGCGTTCGTCTCGCGTGCCGAACATCTTGAACCTGGTCGATCCGCCGACCGTGCGCATTCGCGTCGGTGCGCCGGTGGTGCTGCGCAACAAAGATGTCGATGCCGACACCCGGAAGATCATGAAGGCGATCATGGCGCTGCTGCCCGACGAGAGCCGCATGCGTCGTGCGCCCACCGCTGCCGAGCTGGCCGCCACCTTGCCGCCGGGTGCACGTCATGCCGGGGGCCAGGGCGAGATGAAGCGCCGCCCCGGCACCGATTGACCTCCAACCCGCAAGTTGACCTCCAACCCGCACGGTTGCTGCGTGCATCTATCGCTTCGAACGATGGGCGAATCTGTTTCCCCAACTGCCGTTCGGGTACCCAGCGACATGAGGCGAAGTTGGCGCAGTGCTTGTCCTGTCTACCGACCAGTAGGTAGAGTGGCGCGATGAACGAGGCCGAACTGCTGCTCGAGCTCACTCCGGTCGCCGAGCGGTTGACCAACCGGCACTACGAGACGTGCAAGCCGTGGTATCCCCACGAGTTCGTGCCGTGGAGCATGGGGCGAGACTTCGAGGTCGGCCGCGATTGGGATCCGTCAGAAGTGCCGTTGCCCGAGGCGGTGCGCAGCGCCCTGTTCGTGAACTTGCTCACCGAAGACAACCTGCCGTACTACTTCCAGGCCATCGACCGCATGTTCGGTCGCAGCGGTGTGTGGCGCGAGTGGTCGCATCGGTGGACCGCCGAGGAAGCTCGGCACTCGATCGCCTTGCGCGACTTCATGACCGTCACGCGCGCGTTGGACCCGCGCATGCTGGAAGACGGGCGGATGTCGCAGATGTCGGGCGGCGAGGTGCCCGACCCCGACTCTGCGGTCGACGGCTTCGTTTACGTCGCACTGCAAGAGCTGGCAACTCGCATCGCCCATCGCAACACGGGCAAAGCGTTGCAAGAGCACCTCGGCGATCATCCTGTCGCCGTCGCCGGATACGACGTCATCAGCCGAGTTGCAGCCGACGAGAACTTCCACTTCCTGTTCTACCGAGATCTCACGTCAGCAGCGCTCGAGATGGCGCCGTCGTTGGTCTTGCCGGCCATCGAGCGTCAGGTGCGCGAGTTCGAGATGCCAGGTACGGGCATCCCCGGCTTCAAACGCCATGCCGAGGCCATCGCCCGCGGTGGGTTGTACAACCTGTTGCAGCACCACGACCAGATCCTCGAGCCTGTCGTGTTGAAGTGGTGGAAGATCGAATCGCTGCAGGGTCTGACCAGTGAAGCTGAGGTCGCCCGCGATGCTCTGGTCCGCCAGATCCAGCGAATCGGCAAGGCCGCCCGCCGGCTGGCCGAACGTGCCCGCGAGGCCACCGACAAGGCCAAAGCCTCGTTGGTGCCAGACATCCGTCCCGGCGGTGTGCCCGGCTGATCGGGCGCTGTCCGCTCTTGCGCGATCAGTCGGCGACGGTGCCGTCGATTGCTTCTCGGATCAGGTCGGCGTGGCCGCAGTGGCGCGCGTATTCCTCGATCATGTGCACCATGATCCAACGCAACGAGATCTGCCCGCGGCGCTCGGTGACCAGTGATGCGATGACATTCACATCGGTGTTGGCAGCCACGATCTGGCGAGCCCGGGCAACTTCGTTGTGCCAGTGCTGCATGGCCTCGACCAGGGTGTCCGTTGGGGCGTGGTGCCAGTCGGCATCGACGTCATCGTCGGCCTCGTAGATCGCATCGGTGACTTCTTGGGTGAACACAGCCCTGAACCACCAGCGCTCGACATCGGCCAGGTGGCGCACCAAGCCCAGCATGTCGATGCTGCTGGCGGCCACCGTGACACGCGCTTGCTGGTCGTCCAAGCCCTCGACCTTGCGCAGCATGACCGTGCGGAAATACTCCAAGAACTGCTGCAGCATCGTGTGCTCGTCGCTGATTGCAGCGATCTCGGGCAGTGGGATACGCGAATCAATCATCCAACGAGTCTCCGTCGAAACGATCGATGGTGGCGAACGAATTCACCGGATGCCGGCGCAGACGAGTCGGCTGTTGTTGGGGACGGCCGAGGAAGATGGTCGCGGCCAGCGCATGGTTGGCCGGCAGGCCCAGCAACGGTGCAGCAGTGGGTTCGGCACGCGACAGGAACGTGGTGATGACGCCACCCAGCCCGCGCGCTCGCGCGGCCAGCAGGACGCTCCAGCAGAACGGGTAGATCGATGCCCCGCCAGTGAGCGCAGGTCGGGCGAGGTCGCCGTCCATCAGCGCGATGCGCCCCAGGTCGGCGGCGACGGCCAGCACCACCGGCACCTGTTCGATGTGGTCGATGAGTGCGTTCGGGGCAGCGACCGGCGGTGCATCGATGTCCTGCCCGAATGCAAACGGGGCGCGGTCGCCGGCGACGGCTGCAATGCCCGCGTAGGCATTCCAGACCGGCCGCATCTGTTCGGCAAGCTGTCGTCGCAGCGCCAGGTCTTTCACCACTGCCACGCGCCACGGCTGCCGGTTGCCGCCGCTGGGCGCAAAGCGCGCCACATCGAGCAATGCGGCAACCGTGGTGTCGTCGATCGCCTCGTCGGTGAAACCTCGTGCCGCGCCGGTGCCCCGCAACGCCTCGATCAGATCCATGCAGCCTGTCTACTCGCTTTGTGTCAAACCTTCGACCTCACAGCCCCTGACCACAGCGCTGCACCTTTGACCCAAACCCGAGTTGGTCGGTTCAGTTGGCGGCTTCGGCGACTTTGCGCCGAACGACGTTCAGGGCCGACCCGGCGCGGAACCACTCGACCTGTTCGTCGCTGAAGGTGTGCACGCCCTGGAAGGCGATGGTGGATCCGTCGGGCTTCACAATCTGGCAGCGCACGTTGTGGCCGGGCTTCGGGGGCAGGTCCAGCACGTTGATGCGGTCGTCCTCGCCGATCAGGTCGTAGGTGGCCCCATCGGCGAACGTCAGCGGCACCAGGCCCTGCTTCTTGAGGTTCGTCTCGTGGATGCGCGCGAAGCTGCGGGCGAAGATGACCACGCCACCCCGGAATCGTGGCTCCATGGCGGCGTGCTCGCGCGACGAACCCTCGCCGTAGTTGCGGTCGCCGATGGCGCACCAGCGAACACCGCTGAGGCCGTACTTCCTGGCCAGGTTTGGGTAGGTGTCGATACTGCCGTCGCGGAAGTCCTTGCCCTCGCCGACGGCATCGTTGAAGGCATTGACTGCGCCCAGGAACAGGTTGCCGCTGATGTTCTCGAGGTGACCGCGGTATGTCAGCCACTTGCCGGCCGCCGAGATGTGGTCGGTGGTGCACTTGCCCTTGGCCTTCATCAGTATGGGCAGGCCGATGTAGTCGTTGCCGTCCCATGCGCCGAACGGTTGCAGCAACTGCAACCGGTCGCTGGTGGGCGAGACCTCGACGACGACGCCCGAACCATCGGCAGGTGGGGGAGTGAAGGTGTTCAACCCGGGGTCGTAGCCCCGATCGGGTAACACCTCGCCCACCGGCGGCTCCAGCTTCACCTCGGTGCCGTCGGGTGCGGTCAGCGTGTCGGTGGTGGGGTCGAAGTCCAGCCGGCCGGCCAGGGCCAGCGCGATCACCGTGTCGGGCGACGTGACGAAGCTGAGCGTGTTGGCCGAGCCGTCGTTGCGCTTGGGGAAGTTGCGGTTGTACGAGTTGACGATGGTGTTCGGCTGGCCGGTGATGCTGGCCGGCCGGTCCCATTGGCCGATGCATGGACCGCACGCGTTGGCCAGCACGGTGGCGCCGATTGCTTCGAGATCGGCGATCAGGCCATCTCGTTCGATGGTCGCCCGTGTCTGTTCCGAGCCAGGCGTCACCAACAGTTCCACCTTCGCGGTCAAGCCACGCGCCGCGGCCTGGCGAGCGATGGACGCAGCCCGGGTGATGTCCTCGTACGAGCTGTTCGTGCAGCTGCCGATGAGCGCCGACGAGATCTCGAGCGGCCACCCATTGGTGCGGGCTTCGGCGCCCACAGCCGCGCCCACGCGGTTGGCGCGGTCGGGCGAGTGAGGACCGTTGATGAGTGGCTTCAACTGATCGAGGTCGATCTCGACCAATTGGTCGTAGAGGGCGCCGTCGTCGGGGCGCAGGTCGACAGCGACTGCATCGGCCGCATCGGCGATGGCTTCGCGGCCGGTGGCCTTCAGGTACATGGCCATGTTGTGGTCGTACGGGAACACGCTGCAGGTGGCGCCGATCTCGGCGCCCATGTTGCAGATGGTGGCCTTGCCGGTGGCCGAGATGCTGTCGGCGCCCGGACCGTGATACTCGATGATCGCTCCGGTTCCGCCCTCGACGGTCAGGACCCTGGCGACCTCCAGGATGACGTCCTTCGGCGACGACCAGCCCGACAGCGTGCCGGTCAGCTTGACCCCGATGACCTTCGGCCACCGCACGTTGAACGGAAAGCCGGTCATGACATCGACGGCATCGGCACCGCCGACGCCGATGGCCACCATGCCCAGCCCGCCGGCGTTGGGTGTGTGGCTGTCGGTGCCGATCATCATGCCGCCCGGAAACGAGTAGTTCTCGAGCACCACTTGGTGGATGATGCCGCTGCCCGGCCCCCAGAACCCGATGCCATACTTTGCGCTGACCGACCGCAGGAAGTCGTAGACCTCGCGGTTGGTGTCGACGGCGACACCCAGGTCGATGCGGGCCCCGACCTTCGCCGAGATCAGGTGATCGCAGTGCACCGTGGATGGCACTGCAGTCGTTGGCAGGCCGGCGGTCATGAACTGCAGTAGCGCCATCTGCGCAGTGGCGTCCTGCATGGCAACGCGGTCGGGCCGGAAATCGTTGTACGTGCCGCCACGCTCGATCGGCTCGTCCGTGGCGCTGAGATGGTTCAACAAGATCTTCTCGGTCAGCGTCAGCGGCCGGCCGAATCGACTCCTGCCGGCGGCCACTCGTTCTGCCAACGTCGCGTACACGCCTTCGACCAGTTCGATCGGTGTTCCTGCTGTGACGGTCATGAGTCTGCCCTTCCGGTGGGTTGCAATTCTGCGATGTGACGTTCGGTGAGTTCGGTGAGTTCGGTCAGCGACAATGCTTGCAAATCGCGCTGATGTAGACAACTCTAATACAAGTGAACCCGATCGACAACGACGGAGAACCGCGACAAGGAGATCTTGCATGAGAACAATTCGCTACCAGCAGATCGCCGACATCCTCCGGGCGCGCATCGCTGCGGTCGGGGCGGGACAGGTGTTGCCCAGTGAGAGCGAGCTGTCGGCCGAGTTCGTTGTCAGTCGCGTGACCATTCGCCGCGCTCTGGAGATTCTGCGCGACGAGGGTCTGGTCGACGCCCGCCAGGGCTTCGGCTGGTACGTGTCGGGCGAGCCGGTGCGCCAGCACCTCGACGAGCTGGGCACGATCGAGGGTCAGCTGGAACGTCGTGGCATCAAGCCCGAACGCCGGGTGTTGGAGTTTGCGTTTCGCACCGCTCCAAAGCGCGTGGCCGCCGTGCTGGGCACCGATCAGGTGTTGCGGGTGAAGCGGCTGAACCTGGCCGATGGCGAACCGTTCGCCGTGGTGACGGTGTGGTGTCCCGCCGAGCTGGGCCAGAGCCTCAGCCGTCGAGATGTCGAACAGCACCCGTTCTATGAATTGCTGGGCATCGCGCTGCGCGGTGCTACGCAGACCATCGGCGCCGACTCGGTCGATCAGGCAGACGCGAAGTTGCTGGGCATACCGCCGTCCAGTCCTGTGCTGCGCTGTGAACGCATCACCACCGACACCAGCGGCCGCCCCGTGCTGATGAGCGAGCACGTCTTCCCCGCTCGCCGAACCGAGTTCGTCGTCGACCTTCCGTACGCGCAGCCCAGCAGCCTGCCGAGCGGCCTACGGCTGGTCGAGTAGCCCCACCGGCCGTGTCAGCGCTGGCAAGATGTCGGGATGGTCGCGTCGAGCAAGTACTCGTGGAACGAGATCCAGAACTGGTTGGGCGACCAGGGCATCACCATCGCATTGGTGTGTGTGGGTGCATTTGGTCTCACCCGATTGGTCACCCTGATTGCCCGTCGGCGCGCTCGCCGGTTCGCCGACGCCCGTGCTGCCACCAGCGATGCCCGAGCCGAGGTGGTGGGCGCGCATCAGCAGGCGTTGGTCGGCGCAATTCGATGGGCGCTGAACTTCTGCATCGTCTTCGTCGCGATCATCTGGGTGCTGATCGAACTGAGCCTGCCGGCGTCGGCGTTGGTGCCCCTGGCCTCGGTGGTCGGCGCTGGTTTGGGCTTTGGCGCACAGCAGATCGTGGGCGATGTGCTGACCGGTTTCTTCATCCTGTCCGAGCGACAGTTCGGCGTGGGTGACCTGATCCGCGTGGGCCCGCTGATGTCGGTCGGGTGGGTCGAGGGGCGGGTCGAGGAGATGACGTTGCGGGTCACCAAGGTGCGCACCTTCGACGGGGATCTGGTCACCATCGCCAACGGAGAGATGCGCCAGAGCGTGAATGCGTCGCGCGACTGGGCCCGCGTGCTGGTGAACGTGCCGCTGTCTCGAGACGTCGACCTCGACGCCGTGACCGTCACGCTGAACCGTGTCGGCTCGTCGCTGGCCGACGACTCGACTTGGGCAGCCGTGTTGTTGGAGGTGCCCTCAGTTGCTGGCCTCGACGACCTGGGCACCGAGGTCATCCAGGTTCGCGTTGTCGGCCGCACCCTGCCGGCGCAGCAGTGGAAGGTGGCCCGCGAGCTTCGTCGCCGCATCGCCCTGGCATTGCGCGACATGGATGTGGCCATCGCAGAGACCGCGATCTCGGCACACGCCGATTCCCCCGGCATCGCGGCCGAGACCCAGGCGGACTGACCCGCATGCCGCCGCTGGACCCGAAGCAGCGAGCCGGGCTGCCCGATCGCGCGTTCGCGTACATCGATTCGCGCGGCGCACGCCGGCTGCCGATCCACGATGCCGCCCACGTGCGCAATGCCTTGGCACGATTCGGCCGGGTTTCGTTCGAGGACGATCGGGCTCGAGATCGCGCCCGCCTTCGTCTGTTGAACGCAGCCAAGAAGTTCAAGATCGTGCCGATCGGCTTCATCGCCGGCCAGTTGCAGAGCGAGCGTTCATTGGATCCGCGCGTTGACGGGGCAGCACGGTTGCCATCGGGGTTCGTCACCATGCTGATGACCGACATCGAGGGATCGACCGGTCTGGTGCAGCATCTGGGCGATCGTTATCAAGGCGTCATCGACGACGTCTGGTCGATACTTCGTCGCAGCGTCGTTGCTGCGGGAGGGCACGAGGTCGAGGCACGCGCGGACGAGTTCTTTGCCGTGTTCGAGGCGCCTCGCGACGCCGTCGATTCTGCGATCGCGGCACAGCGAGATCTGCTCGACGCGTCGTGGCCCGACGAACTCGAGGTGTGCGTGCGCATCGGGATCCACAGCGGTTACCCCACCCTGTCTCGACAGAACTACATCGGAGTCGATGTGCACGCGGCGTCGCGCATCTGCTCGGTTGGCCATGGTGGCCAAGTGGTGGTGTCGGCCAACACCCGTGACGCAGTGAAGTCGTCGGCACCTGACGGCGTGCGCTTCAAGGGTCTCGGTGCACACCGTCTGCGTGGCCTGACATCAGACGTGCAGTTGTTCCAAGTGGCGGCCAAGGGTCTGCGTGCCAGCTTCCCTCCGTTGCGCACGTGAGCGGGACGACCGATCAGACGGCTCGAGCCCGGAAGTGATCGCCGTCCAGCACGGCAACAACCGCGGCCACGTCCAAGGCCGCGCAGTTGGCGACATCGTCATCCCAACCGCGCTGGATCAGTTCGCGTCCCGATGCGCACGCGGCCAGCGTTTCGTGCAGTCGCGGTCGTGCGCCGACGAAGGCAGCGCGCGCTGCAGCGGCCTCGGGTGAACACGATGGCGCCGAGGCTGCCGCCGAGGGGTCCAATGCCGCCAACACGGCCCCTGCCCCCAACAGGTCCTCGACCGCGGGCCGAATCGGGCCCGTGGCCCCGTGCCATCGTTCGCCGGCGGCGATCACCGCGATCGGTCCGCCCTCGGCCAGTTCCAGCGCGGCCCGCGCAGTGGCCGACGCGTTGCGCAGGCAACCGGCCAGAACGTGTGTGGCGCCGTGCTGCTGCGCGGCAAACGACAACGCGCTGCCATTGGGCGACGGCAGCACCAGGCGCGTGCCGGACTCGATGGTCAGCAGGTCGGTGGGCGACAGTGACAGGCCGCCCTGCTCGCGGAGCCCCGCCAGCACCGCCCCGCGGTCATGGGCGTACCCGGCAGCGCCATCGTCGGCCCAGCGATACGGGAACACGATCGCCCCCGACTCGATCGCTGCCGACACGGCGCTGGTGAATCGAAGGACATCGACGATGACCACGACGGCGACCGTGGGCGCCAGCGTGCGCAAACCGTTGGGACCCCAATCAAAGCGGTAGGCGAAGCCGTTCTGCTGGCAGAACTCACTGGCCCGCGCCCCTGATGTCGTTAGCTCGGCAACCATGTCACTGCAGCTCGCACGTCAGCGTTCGCTCACCACTGATCCCAGTGCATGATGGGCTCGAGCGGCAGTCGCTTGGCCGGCTGGAAGTCGGTGCCGATGGTGTAGGCGATGGGGAACAGACCGGCCTGCGTCACCTTGTCGTACGGGATGCCCAGCACTTCGGCCGCCTTCTGCTCGCCGTCGAACATGAGATGGATGGTGGTCCATGCGGTGCCCAACGACCGTTCTCGGGCCGCCAGCATGAAGCTCCACACCGCCGGCAAGATGGACCCCCAGGCACCGGCGGCCTGGACGACCGAGACGTTGTCCAGGCGCCCGGTGATGCACGGCACCATCAGGAC
>JANNFQ010000576.1:0-7844 GCA_031380045.1 Acidimicrobiaceae bacterium | reverse complement strand
CCGATCCAACCAGCGCTCGGTCGGCAGCTCCAGCTCGCACACGAAGGTGCCCCCGGTGGCGCCTCGCAGCGTGTCCACGTATCCCTGCGCCTCCAGCGTGGCCAATGCTTCGAAGATCGCCTGCCGGCCGACACCGAGCTGCTTGGCCAGCTGGCGCTGCGGCGGCAGCCGCGCGCCGATGCACAGTTCGCCGCTCTGGATCAGTGCCCGGAAGTGGTCGGCGACATCGTCGGCCATTCGAGTCGGGTTCAACAGCGTGCCGGGCATTGGTCTGCAGAGTAGACCATTCCGGTCGAACACCGTCTCCGAAAGAGCAACCAAACGTCCGCGGTCAGAGCAGAATGAGCGGCGTGGCAAGAGTGGTGGAGATCGTGTTCGACTGCCGGCAGGCGCCGGTCGTGGCGCGCTTCTGGGCGGCGGTGCTGAACGACTACGAAGTCCGCCCGTACGACGAAGCAGAAATCGAACGACTCGCCGCCCTCGGCCTGACACCTGACACCGATCCGATCGTGATCGTCGATGGGCCAGGACCCAGGTTGTGCTTCCAACAGGTCGACGAGCCAAAGCACACCAAGAACCGAGTGCACCTCGACGTAGAGGCTGCCGATCGGCAAGCCGAGGTCGACCGGTTGGTGCAGCTGGGCGCGAGCGTGCATCAGGAGACGCCGCGCTGGACGACGATGCTGGACCCGGAAGGCAACGAGTTCTGTGTTCTGGGCCCGTAGCCGATGACTGCTCCCTCTTCACCGGGATCTGCATCCGGGCCTGCGCCCGCATCTCGACGCGCACGCCGGCCCGACTCGTTGGTCGAGCTCGACATCGTGTCGCACGATGTGTACGAGGCTGGTGTCCCGCACGCTGCATACGACCGCTTCCGCAGCGAGGCACCTGTGGCGTGGGTGAACGAGGGTGCGCACAACGGTCATCACGGGGCCGGGTTCTGGTCGCTGACGCGCTGGGCCGACGTGGTGGCGGTGCACAAGGACTGGCGCACGTACTCGAGCGAGTTGGGTGGCACCGAGATCGAGGAGCTGGCGGCCGACGCACTGGTCGCGCGCAAGACCATGCTCGAGACCGATCCGCCACGTCACACACGCCTGCGTCAACTGGTGAACCCCGCCTTCTCGCGGCCGACCATGCTGCGCTACGAGTCGACTGCTCGGTCGTTGGTCGAACAGCTGTTGACCGAGGTGGTCGGCACCGGCGAGTTCGATGTCGTGCATCGGCTGGCCCGCGAGCTGCCCATCCGCATGCTCGTGGAGATCATGGGCGTCCCGCTGGATGACGCGCCGCAGCTCTTCCACTGGGCCGATCAGATCGTCTACAACGCCGACCCCGACTACTCCGACGTCGTCTCGGATCGCGTCGACACAGACCCGTATCGACTCCTGCCGTTCCGCAGCCCGGTGTCGCTCAAGGTGTTCCAGCACTTCGAGCGATTGGCCCAGGCGCGGCGACGCGACCCGGCCGCCGATGTCATCACGCTGCTGGCCGATGCCGTGGTCGACGGCAACCCGCTGACCGAGCGCGAACGCGGCACCTTCCTGCTGCTGTTGCTGATCGCCGGCAACGAGACCACTCGCCATTCGCTGACTCAGGCCGTCATCGCCTTCGCCGAACACCCAGACCAGTTCGCTCGGCTGCGTGCCGATTCGTCGTTGCTCGACTCGGCCGTCGAGGAGGTGTTGCGGTGGGCCTGTCCGCAGGTGCACTTCCGGCGAACGGCCACCACCGACTGCGAGATCGGCGGTCAACAGATCGCGGCCGGCGACAAGGTGGTCACGTGGTACATCGCCGCAAACTTCGACCCGGCGCAGTTCGCCGACCCACACCGGTTCGACATCGCCCGCACGCCGAACCGCCATGTCACGTTCGGCGGCGGCGGACCGCATCTGTGCCTTGGCCAGTGGATGGCTCGATTGGAGGTGCGCGTGTTTCTGGAGGCGTTGGCTCGCCAGGCCGATTCGATCCAGTTGGCCGGGCCAATCGAGCGAGTGCGGAGCAACTTCATCAACGGCATCAAGCGCTGCCCGGTGGTGCTACATCCTGTGTGAATCAGGTGTCGTCGCGCTCGGCCACCACCACGCCCAGCGAATCGAGCAGATGTGCGGCGAAAGCTGGGAACTGATCGTTGTCGATGGCGATGGGCGCCAGTGCGGTGGCGCCGCGGAGACCGTCGATAGATCCCCGGACCCTACGCAACGGCGGCGATGTACCGGTCGGGACGAACCAGCACTGCGACGTGACCGTATGTGGCCCGAGGCTCGACGACCACGGGGTGATGGTCGGGCGACACGAACGAATCATCGGCTGCCACCCACACCCATCCGTCCGGCAGGCTTTCGTCGAGTCGTTCCGGTTGCGGAACCTGATGCCCCACCGGGAACTCGCCGCCCAGGTTCAGCCCGGGCAGCCGCGACCATCGACGCGGGTCGGGCTGGTCGGGTTCGGCCCGTGTGGTGGGATCAACGGCGAGGCGCGCCATCAGCACGCCGGCCTCGATCGAAAGTGCGGTCACGGCGTCCACATGCGGCCGACGTTCGGCCTCGTAGGTATCGAGCAGCGATGGGTCGGCACCGTCGTGCACGACCTCGGCCAGCTTCCACGCCAGGTTGGCGGCATCGCGAATTCCACTGCACATCCCTTGGCCCATGAACGGCGGCATCTGATGGGCGGCATCGCCCGCCAGGAACACCGAGCCCTCACGCCAGCGTGAGGCCGACAGTGCATGGAATCGGTAGGCCGTGGCTCGCACCAGATCGGCGTCGTCTCTGGTGATGCCCCATCGCTCGAGCAGCCGCCATTCGTCGGGAACCGGCTCGTCACTCTCCAATCGGAACTCCCAGCGACGGTAGAGCCCGTGCGACGGAACGTACGTCGCCAGCCGAGCTCTGTCGCACATCTGTTGGATGATGATGGGCAATGCCGGCACATCGGGCCGGTGCAGCTTCAGGTCGACGACCAGCCAGCGCTCGTCGTAGCCCATATCGATCAGAGGGATGTCGAGCTGCTGGCGGACCGCGCTGGCCGCACCGTCGCAGGCGACCACATAGCGGGCGCTGGCAGCGAGGTGATCCAGCGGTGGGGCATCGACGCCCACGTGCACAGCCACGTGCTGGTACTGATCCAGACCGTCGCGCAACATCGCGTCGATTTCGGGTTGCACGAACACGTAGTCCTCGTGCCAACCCAGCAACGGTTCGCGCTCGAAGCCCTCGTAGGTGAACAGCTGCCGACCGTCACGGTCGATGTACTCCATGCCAGCACTGGCCGTGAGCAGTTGGTGGAGGTCCTCTTCGAAGCCCAAGTGTTGGAACACCCGAGCGATTTCGGCGTCGAGGTGACATGCCCGCGGTTCGGGGAACGGCGCTGACGAACGCTCGTAGACCACCGTGCGCAACCCCCACATTCCGCACAGATTGGCCAGGGTGGCGCCGGTAGGCCCCAAGCCCACGATGGCAACGTCGGCGGCCGCGCTCACACCGGCGGACGCTCGGTCCACATGGTGGTGCCCCATGTGATGGCCAGCAACGTGGTGTCGCTACCGGGCATGGCCCCATGCCAGTGCAGTTCGTCGGCCGGGCACACCACCAACGCGCCGGCGGGCAACGCCACCTGCCCGTCGGCTTCGGTGCCGATACGGGCGTCGCCACTGACGACGTACAGCTGTTGACCGCCGGGGTGCGAGTGCCAGAACGTGACGGCCCCGTCGTGGAAGTGGACCAGCGCCGTGTCGGGGCCGTCCACGCCGGCATCGATGTCGGGCGGTGTGCTGTTCAACATCTCCAGCTCGACCGTGCCGGTGAACCGGCCGCCGTACGACACGCTGCGATCCCCGCCGGCTATGACCCTCATCGCTGGACCCTCATGTGACGACCACCCGGTTGCGCATCGTGCCGACTCGGCCGATGGTCGTTTCGATGATGTCGCCGTCCTTCAGGAATCGCTGTGGTTTCCGGGCCTCGCCGACCCCGCCGGGCGTACCGGTCCACACCAGGTCGCCCGGACCGAACGTCATGAACCGACTGAGCCATGCAACCAGTGCAGGTACCCCGAAGATCAGGTCGCTGGTGTTCGCCGACTGCATGACCTCGCCGCTGACTGTTCCGGTCAGATCAAGTGCATCGCGATCGTCGAACTCGTCGGGCGTCACGAGAAAGGGTCCGGTCGGTCCGAACGTGTCGTAGCTCTTGGCGATCGTGAACTGCTTGATCGGCAGCCGGAACTGCTCGCCCCGATCCGAGATGTCCTGCCCGCACGTCACGCCGGCAACGTAGCTCCATGCATCTGCCTCGCTGGCGCCCTTGCACGTGCGGCCGAACGCAATCACGACCTCTGCCTCGAAGTCGATCTCGTGACGACCGGCAGGTGCGATGACATCGTCGAACGGTCCGCATACGCAGTTGTCGGTCTTGCCGAACAGGTGTGGCTCGGTGGGCAGCGTCAAGCCGCTCTCGAGGGCATGGGTCCGGTAGTTCAACCCGACGCCCAGCCCCTTGGGCGGCCGCGGCACCGGTGCGCCCAGGCTGGTCGGGTCAAGTGCCGGCCAGTCGGTGGGCACTGCCGATGTGGCCAGTTCCGCCAACGCGGCATGGTTGGTGAGGTGGACGTAGACCTCGGGCTGACTGCCCAGGCTGCCGTTCGTTGCCCGCTCGATGTCGATGGCTCGATCGACACCGTCGCTGTCGGCGACGACCAGCGCTGCACGGCCGTTCAGGTTGGCGAATCGCATGGTGGCTCCAGAAGACTCATGTCAGGGGGTGGTGACAGACGGTGTGACGACGGATTGTGTGAACGGCCCATCGAACCAGATGTGAACCTGGCCGGTTCCAGCCGCCGACTCGTACGCCGAGAATTGTCGACCCGGGGCCGTGCACGTGCGTCCGCCGATGGCGCCTACCATCATCAGATAGTGGGCGAAGAAACCCTCGGGGCTGTGCGTGCGGTACTCGGGCCATCCGTCGATGACAGCGGCGTGGTCGCCCCTGCCGAGTAGCTCCAACACGTGTTCGTCGGCGGCGCGAGCGGCGGGCGTGCGGATGTGTTCCAGGCTGGCGGTCTCGTGCTGGGCGAACTCGCGCAGCGGCCAGAACCGGTGCGACAGCCCGCCCGAGCCCAGCAGCACCACCCGCCGGTCCAGCGAGGCGATGGCCTGACCCAACAGTTCGCCGGCCAGCAGCCAATCGGCCGGCGTGCCGGTCTGGCAGATGCCCATGCTGATCCACGCCTCGTCGCGTTGCAGGAACGGCAGCAGGTTGGTGGTGGGGTAGTGGATGGGCAAGTACGGATCGTCGCTGGCGTGGACTCGGGTGTCGTCGCGCCCTTCGGCCAGTGCTGCGAACGCGTTCGCCAGTTCGGGATCGCCGACCAGGTCGTAGGGCATCTGACACATGCCACGCGGCAGCTCCTCGCTGGTGTAGATGCCAGACCGGCGTGCGTGCGAGCTGATGATGTGCTCGACCGTGGTGAACCAATGTGTGTCGAAGACCACGATGGTGTCCACATCGAGGGCATCCAACCGTTCGCGGCGAAGGCGGTGCAGTCCGTCGATCAGTGTGGTGCCGGCGGGGCCATACAGATCGGCCAGATCGGCGTCGTTCATCACGATCGGCGGCACATGCGACACGATGGCCGCACCCACGATCTCACCCATCGCGTGTCTCCTTCGATCGCACAGATGTCGTTTGGATCCAAACGAAACGGTACCGCATCGGCCGGCTATTCGGTGTCGAGACGCCGAAGGATCGATCGCAGCAACCGCGCCAATTCGCGCCGGTCGTGATCGGACAGATCTGCGGTGACGATGGCCTCGTGATGGTTGAACACCGGCATGATCTGGTCGACCGTACGTCGACCCTTTGCGGTGGGGTGCACCACCACCCGCCGTCCGTCGGTGGCATGTGGCTTGCGTTTCGCGAAACCGCGCCGCTCCAGGGTGCTCAACACGCCGGTCAACGTGCCGCCGGTGATGCCGGCTTCTGCTGCCAACTCGTTCGACTCGCGGGCTCCCCACACCCGCAGGACGAACAGCACCACGAATGCGCTCCAGCTGAGCTGATGAGGGCTCAGCACCTCGCGTTCCATGTGGTTGCGAACCGCCGTTGCCGCGCGGAACACGTTGCTGACAGCCAGCAGCGCGCTGAAGTCGAAAGGTTGGGTGTCGAAGGCGTGCGTGACGTCGCGCTCGGCCTGGCGCAACTCGCGCTCGTCGTCGCTGGAGAACGCGCCGGGCATGGTGCGCGACAATATCGTTTGGAAGCGAACGATCTCGCGACAGCACCACAGAACGGATGACGATGAACGCGACCACGATGAACGAGGCGACGGTTGCCGGGGTGACCGTGTCCACCGATCATTGGATCGGTGGACGGCGCGTCGCCTCGCCCGAACGCTTCGACGATGTGTCTCCGATCGACGAGCAGGTCATCGCCCGCATCGCCCGCGGCACCGAGGTCGAGGCCAAGGCCGCCGTTG
The DNA here is from genome assembly GCA_031380045.1 of Acidimicrobiaceae bacterium. Classification (GTDB taxonomy): domain Bacteria; phylum Actinomycetota; class Acidimicrobiia; order Acidimicrobiales; family Ilumatobacteraceae; genus VFMC01. Next base: position 1,370 of record JANNFQ010000576.1, on the reverse strand, counting down.
ATGCAGCCAGGGCTGCGTTCCCCGGTTGGGCCGCCACACCGCCGGCCGAGCGAGCCCGCCTGCTGCATCGCATCGCCGACCTGGTGGAAGAACGCATCGAGCAACTCGCCATCGTCGAGACCACCGACAACGGTGCGTTGCTGCGCAGCCACCTTCGTGGCGTCATGCCACGGGTGGCCCACAACTTCCGGTTCTTCGCCGACTTCTTGGTGAACGATCTGCACCACCCCGAGTTCGAGACGCGGGGCCACCGAAACCGCGTCAGCTGGGATCCCAGCGGGGTGGCCGTGTTGATCACACCCTGGAACGCCCCGTTGATGCTGGCCACGTGGAAGGTTGCGCCGGCGCTGGCGGCCGGATGCACGGTGGTGCTGAAGCCGGCCGAGTGGAGCCCGCTGACCGCATCGTTGCTGGCCGACATCACCGCCCAGGCCGGCCTGCCGCCTGGCGTGTTCAACGTGGTGCAGGGCCTTGGCGAAGAGGTCGGGCCCGCGTTGACCGGCCATCCGGGTGTCAGCCGGATCAGCTTCACCGGCTCGGTTCCCACGGCACGCCTGATCGCCAGGTCGGCGGCGGCCAACCTGACGCCGTGCAGCTTCGAGCTGGGTGGCAAGAGCCCGTTCATCGTGTTCGCCGATACCGACATGGAGTCGGCCGTGGTCAACGCCGTCGAGCAGTACGACAACGCCGGTCAGGTGTGCCTGGCAGGAGTGCGCCTGCTGGTGGAGGAATCGATCCGCGACGAGTTCGTGGAACGGTTCGTGCAGCGCGCCAAGGCCCTGCAGCAGGGCGACCCCCGCGATCTGGCGACCGACATCGGGCCGCAGGTCAGCCGCGAACACTTCGAACGCGTCGACGGGTTCGTGCAACGGGCCATCAGCGATGGCATCGAGCTGGCGATCGGCGGTGGCGCGAACGATCAGCTGGGACACCTCTACTACCGGCCGACGTTGTTCGTCGACCCGCAACCGGGTTCAGAGATCGTCACCCAAGAGGTCTTCGGTCCGGTCCTCACGTTGCAGACCTTCCGTTCCGAGGACGAAGCCGTTGCTATGGCCAACGGCACCGAGTTCGGGTTGGCGGCGGTGCTGTTCACCGGCGACCCGCAGCGAGCCGAGCGTGTCGGGACCCAACTCGTCGCCGGCACCCTGTGGACCAATTGCTTCTTCGTGCGCGACCTGTGTGCGCCGTTCGGTGGCAGCCGCCACAGCGGCGTCGGCCGCGAGGGGGGCACGTGGAGCTTCGACTTCTACTGCGACGTCAAGAACACCTGCACCAATCAGCAGCGCTGGACTGTCTGAGCCGCGGCAGATCAACTTCCGTCCGCCAACACGTGGTCGGCAACGTCCTGACGGACCGGAACCCCGGGC
>JANNFQ010000562.1:0-2568 GCA_031380045.1 Acidimicrobiaceae bacterium | reverse complement strand
GCCCGGGTCGCCCGGCTCTGCGGGGTTGCAGTCTGGTTCGAGTTCGATGACGAGTTCGATGTGGGGGTGATGGCGGGGGGTTGCGTTCGAGTCGTTGTTGTGGTTGAAGAACCCGAGGATCTCCACGATCGCATCAGCGTTCCGCATCGACGGTGTCCGCGTGTCCGCGGCACCGTCCCAGCAGCGTGCGGTTTCCAACGCTGTTTCGAGGATCTCGGCGGCGGTCTTGTCGAACGCGAACTTGCCGAACACGCTGCCGTCAGGGAGTTGCGAGGTGGACCATGACCGGTCGCGTTGCTTCGGTTCGGGCATCTCGACGATCGCTTCGGCTTTGGCCTGCCACGCCTGACACAGCATCTCTGCGTCTTGTGCGGGCAGCGGGGTGATCGCCTCGATCACCGCCTGCTGCTGTTCACCGAACAGCTCCGCGGTCGGTTTCGACACCACCGATCGCATCGCGGTCACCTGACCGGCCGACAACACACCCGAGAGGGCGGCTGTGGCGACGTCGTCGAAGGTGTTCAGGAACAGGCCTTCTTTGAGGAGTCGTCGGGCGTCACGGTCTGACAGGCGGGCGTGTTGTTTCAGCCAGCCGCCCATCGTCACCGCACCGTCTGCGGCCCACATCCCTGACACGTTCAACTGTGCTGCGGCCAAAGCGACTTTGGCGCCGAATCGTTCGAGGTGACCGAGACTGGCGACGAGGTCATCGAAGGACACGATCTCTTCGAGGCACCCTTCCGTCGACATCCCCCAATCGTACACGTGTTCGACCACCCCAACAACCCTGAAACCCATACAAACAAAGGATTTCATGTCCCACGCCGACCACGAACGACCGTCGCCGAGACCATCGTCCGAGCACACCCCACCCACCGCCCACGACAGCCGAGTAAGAGCGAGTTCGATCACTAGCGGCCCACAACCCGCACGTCGAAACCTGTGTGGCAGGATCGCGACATGGCTGGTGTCTTTCTGCACGGAAATCCTGAGACGCCGATCATCTGGGAGCCGCTGCTGGCCGAGCTCGATCGCACCGACGTGATCTGCCCGCAGCTCCCAGGGTTCGGATGCCCGACTCCCGAGGGTTTCGGGGCGACCAAGGAAGAGTACGTGGCGTGGTTCACCAGCGAGGTCGAGGCGATCGTCGCCACCAGCGGGCCCATCGACTTGGTCGCTCACGACTGGGGAGGCGGCATCGGCATGCGCATGGTGGCGCTGCGGCCCGACTTGGTGCGCAGTTGGGCAACCGATGTGCTGGGCCTGTTCCACCCCGACTACGTGTGGCACGACTTCGCCCAGATCTGGCAGACCCCGGGCGCCGGCGAAGAGTATTTCGAACAATCGTTGGCGACACCACCGGCCGACCAGATCGCGCTGTACGAGAGCATCGGCATCCCGGTCGCGATCGGTGAGCGACTGGTGCAGTCGGCCGATGCCGAGATGGGTCGGTGCATCCTGGCGCTCTACCGGTCTGCGGCTCAGCCCGCCATGGCCGAGTGGGGCCGCGAGCTGCAGGGCGCGGCGACTCGACCGGGGTTGGCGATCACAGCGCCCAACGACCCGTTCGTGCGCAGCACCGACCTGGGGCCGATCGTTGCCGAGCAGTTGGGTGCACGCGAGGCGGTCATGGAAGGCCAGGGCCACTGGTGGATGTTGGGCGATCCGGCTCAGGGCGCCAAGGCTCTGACCGAATTCTGGGCTTCGCTGTGAGCGTGGAGGCGACCGATCTGCTGTCGTTCACGTGCCCGCGGTGCTCGACCGATGTCCACGAACAGTTCTACGGCCCGTGCACCTCGTGCCGCGATCAGCTGCGCGCGAAGTTCTTGGGTGAGGGACGGGTCGTCGAGGTGGCCGAGTACGTGCCGAAGATGAACGTCACGCCGAACGCGGTCGCGCTGAAGGACGACTGAGCCGTCGGGCCACCTCGACGAACACGTCGTGGTGGATGCCCAGGCCCAAATGGGTGGTGCGAACCTCGACATGTTCGGCCTGCGGGTTCAGGTGATCGATGCACGCCTGCCACGCAACGATCGCATCGGTCTTGCTGTAGATCGCAGTGATCGGCACCCTGATCGGTCGAGCGTTACGCGCCTCGACCACCTGCTCGATGGCGTCCAGATCGGCGCCTCGCGCCTGGTACACCTGGCCGACCCTGGTGTACTTCGGCCCGCCGACGACGGGTGAACCGAGAGTGATCACTTGCTCGACGAGGTCGGGTCGCTCGCGGGCCACTTCGCGGGCGATCACGCCGCCCAGGCTCCAGCCGATCAGCGGCACGCGCCGCTGCTGCCTTTCTGCGATCGCGGCGACCTGGTCGATCATGACCCCGACGAACGATGCGACCTCACCGGTGTTCTGCCCCAGGCCCCAGCCGCGAGCGTCGTAGCCGATCGAGCGGAGGTAGCGCCGGATGGGCACCGTGCTGAGGTCGCCGGCCCCGAACCCTGGCAGCACCACCACAGTACGTTGATCGCCGCGCGGCTGGCGGGCCAACTTGATGCCGTTCAGCGCCAGCAGTGCCGGCTCGACGGCGGTCAGACCCTCGCGCCACAGCGCCTGCCTGGA
>JANNFQ010000560.1:0-2150 GCA_031380045.1 Acidimicrobiaceae bacterium | reverse complement strand
GTTAGCTTGTAAATCGAGCGATCACAAGTTACCTTGCGGAAGTTCCATCGCCGAGCCGCAAGATCACTTGGCCAAGGCACCTCGGGTCACTTCGCGTGAGGGCCGGGGCAGTTCGATTCACGCGGCCTCTGACGACAACGGGTACGGTCGTGACTGCAGTGCTCGACGACACATGTGGAAACCTCATTCAGATCACCAGTCCCGCGAGCTGACGAACACGCACCCGGTCGAGCGCTCGGCGCGAGCGATCGGTCCTGCGAGTTGCCCGCCATTGACGTAGTTCTCGGCAGAGCTGCCCTCGTCGTCACGAGCATTTTTTCAGGCGACCTCGGGCATCTCCTCCAGCGCGTCGCCCTGCGACGCTTCTGACCAGTCGATCATGCCGGTGACCTCGTCACCTTCGACGAAGACGTGGGCGATCTGAAGGTCGCCGTGGGTGAACACCGGTGTCCACGGCCGGAGTGCCGTCTCGGCCAGTCGATGGTTGCGCGTCACCACGTCGGCGGGAAGAACGTCGTTGGCGACGAGCCACTCGCACTCGCCGGAGCCGCGATGCCAACTCGTCGACGCTGCGACCGGGCCATGGTGGCAGCGGCGCGTCGTGCAAGGTACGGACGGCGGCCCCCACCGCAGCCCACGCCGCCGACGACGCATTCGACGGCACGCCGAGGCGGCCGAGCGCCGTCCCCGGCAGCGCGGCGAGCGGTTGCGCAAACGTCTGACGCTCTGTTCGCTGGACAGCGCTCTCCCGATCGGACACGATGTCCGCCGCCGGTTCCTCGCCAAGCTGTTCAAGGAGGGATGAGATGACGCGATACCTGATCTCGTTCGACGACGGCGCGATGACCTTCCCCTGACGTCTGATCGAAGACCCACCGCGTCCAGTTCATTTCCCACCCATCGACGGAACCGAGGTCAGTCGCTGTGCGTCAATCTGAGGTGCGAACGTTTGCGTTGATGGTCACCGTGACACTGCTGACCGCGGGGTGCGGCCAGACCCAGCCCGCCGACATCAGTGCTACCGACACGGTTGGATCACCGACCGCGACTGCAGACATCCCACAGACCTCGGCGATTCCCGTCGGCAGCCAGAACTCGGTCGCACTGCCGGCGACGTCGATCGCCGTGCGGCCGTCGAGTGTCGATTTGGGCGCGTTGCCACTTGGTCCGGTGTACATCGACGACGACGAGCGATGCCCCGAGTCGGCCAGTCCCGAATTCGGCGACGGTCAGTCGATGATCGCCGAGTCGAGCCGCCTCGAACCGATGATCGGTCAGGTGCTGGCCTGTGGAACCGAGCACGCTGACGAATTCGGTACCTACGGACTGGTGTGGCACGACGCAGGCGATGCCTCGGTGGTCATCTCGCTGACGGACAACCTGGACGCCCATCGAGCCGCTCTCGCCGATGTGGTGGCCTACCCCGACGAGCTGATGGTGTGCCAAGCCGCTGTCTCGGGCACAACCAGCCAAGCGCTGCAAGCGGCACTGGTCGACGAACTGGCGGGCAGATTCACCTCGATCGGCCAGGGCCTGGGCCCGGTCGAGGTCGGCCTGCCGGCACCAGAGCAGCAGCTGGCCGCCGAACTGGTCGACCGCTACGGCGACATCATCTCAGTACGCGTCGGCAACTTCGCCTACCCCCTGTCACCCGATGCGCAGCCGGTCGGCGGTGCCTGCATCGCCGACCCTGCGGGGTCGACGGACCTGAACGGACTTCGAGCAACGATCCAGCTCGACCACGCGACCATCGGCGTGGTCGATCAGGTCACAGGCACCGTCACGGTCACCAACGCCGGCGACCAGCCCGTCTCGTTCGACTCGGGCTCACCGTTGGTGGCATCAATCGTCATGCCTGGCACGACGACCGTGGTCGCTGCGTACGACGGATCCATCACTGGCGTGGGCGATGGCGCGACACTGCAGCCGGGCGAGTCGCACATCATCCCGCTCGTCGCCGGTACGGCCAGCTGCGATCCCAGCCTCGGCTTCACGTTGCCACCGGGCCAGTACGAAGTGCTCGTGCCGGTCGTGGTTGCGTATCCACAACAGGCCGGCGATGCGACCGTGAACCAGCTCGTCGCCAGCCCGGCCAGCCTGACGATCGAACCCTGAGCAGAAGACGGCGACGGGCGGGCACCGCCTCCGAA
>JANNFQ010000549.1:0-1866 GCA_031380045.1 Acidimicrobiaceae bacterium | reverse complement strand
AGGCATCGTCGACGACCGGCGGACCCGCACCTGCAGCATCGACAACCCAGTTGGTCACGACCACAGCGGTGCCCGACTGTGTCGGATTGGCGGCGGTCACGTCTGGCCAGCACACCTTCGATCACCAAGGCGTCGAGCGTCGGTACGAGCTGGCCCTACCGACCGACTACGACGGTTCACGAGCCGAGCCCATGGTGGTGAACTTTCACGGCCACGGATTCTCGGCAGAGCAGCACGACTCGAACACGTCGATGAGCAAGCTCGCAACTCGGCGCGGTTTCGTGGTGGTCAGCCCCGACTCGAACAGCGAGCCTGCGTCTTGGAACGTACGAGCAGATCCAGATCGTGACGATGATTTCGAGTTCATCCACTCGTTGGTTGCCGAGCTGTTGACCAAGCTGTGCGTCGACCCTGATCGCGTGTACGCGACTGGCCACTCGAACGGATCGGTGTTCGCTGCCTATCTGGTGTGCTCTGAGCCGTACGAGTTCGCCGGTGTGGCCATGGTGGCCGGGACGGCGCTATGGCTGTGTCCCCCCGACGTGCAGCCGTCGGTCATGGCCATCGCCGGTACCGCCGACAACACCAATCCGTACGACGGAGACGAGGACACCGGCGGCAGCGTTGTGGAAGTGGTGGGCAGCTGGGCGACGCACAACGGTTGCGCCCTCGACCCTGCGTCCAGCGAGCCCGTCGCCGGTGTCGACGAGCTGCGATACAGCGGATGTGCCAACGACGGCTCGGTCGTGCTGATGACCATCAATGGCGGCGGTCATCCATGGCCAGGCACGCCGATTGCCCGCGCTGTGGACGTGAACTCGACAGCAGGCCGTGATTTCGACGCGACGTCTGCGATCCTCGACTTCTTCGACTCGCTCACTGACGCGGAATGATGTCAACGACCACCCGCCGTTGAGGGGAGACGTTGGCATGGACACCGTAGAAGTGTCGGGCACTCGCATCGCCTACCGAAGCGTCGGCCCTGTGGTTGCGGCGTCGGCAGGTGGCGGCGCAGCTGTCACCATGCTGATGACCCACGGGTACGCAGCGTCGTCGCACATGTTCGCCGGCAACGCCGAAATCATCGCCCATCGACATCGAGTGGTTTCGTGGGATGTTCGCGGCCACGGCAGCAGTGACGCACCGACCGACGCCGCGTGCTACAGCGCCGATCTGGCCGTTGCCGACATGCTGGCGGTGCTCGACCACGCGGGTGTCGATCGGGTCGTGCTGGCGGGGCACTCGTTGGGCGGTTTCCTGTCCTTGCGGTTCCACCTGGCGCACCCCGATCGCGTGCGGGGACTGGTGCTCATCGACACCGGCCCCGGCTACCGCAACTCCGCAGCGCGCGCGGGGTGGAACACGATGGCCAACGGATTTGCCACGTCACTGGATCAGCGTGGGTTTGCCGGCCACGCTGGTGGCGCCGAGTTCGATCCGTCAGTGCACCATCACGGTCCGCACGGGCTGGCCCTCGCAGCTCGTGGCATCCTGACCCAACACGATTCGGTCGTCATCGAAACGCTGCCGACCATCGCCGTGCCTGCGCTGGTCGTGGTCGGCTCCAAGGACAAACCGTTCCTGGCAGGCTCGCACTACATGGCGTCGAAGATCCCGAACGCCGAACTCGTGGTCATCGAAGGAGCCGGCCATGCCCCAAACGTCACGCATGCCGCCGAGTTCGACAGCATCGTCGCCTCGTTTCTCGATCGGGTCGCGCAACCGGGTGGCCACGATGGTCGATGAGCCATCGAACACCCACACGATCGGCGACGTGCTGGTCGTGATCGGCGAGGACCATGTCGCCACTGTCACCATTGTGCGGCCACCCGACAACTACTTCGACGTCGCGCTCATCGCGGCGCT
>JANNFQ010000543.1:0-5876 GCA_031380045.1 Acidimicrobiaceae bacterium | reverse complement strand
CTGATGTTGGACCTGTCGCTCAGCATGCCCATGCGCGACAACTTCTTGCCGGCCAAGAAGGTCACCATGGCGTTGCACTCGCTGATCACATCGCAGTTCCCTCGCGACTACATGGGCATCGTGGGCTTCAGCGAGACGGCGCGCATCCTGACCGCGGCGCAACTGCCCGAGGTCAGCTGGGATTTCGTCTACGGCACCAACATGCAACACGGTTTCGTGCTGGCCCGGCAGCTGCTGTCGAAGCAGACGGGCACCAAGCAGATCATCATGATCACCGACGGCGAGCCCACAGCGCACATCATGAACAACGGCGAGGTGTTCTTCAACTACCCGCCGGTGCAAGAGACCGTCGAGGCAACGCTGCGCGAAGTGGTGCGCTGCACCCACGACAACATTCGCATCAACACCTTCATGCTCGATGCCAACAGCTACCTGAAGTCGTTCATCGAGAAGCTGTCGTCGATCAACCGCGGACGGGCGTTCTTCACCACGCCCGAGACGCTGGGCGATTACGTGCTGGTCGATTTCATCGAGCACAAGAAGCAGATGGCCCGCGGCCGCGGCGCCCGTCGCGCCGGCTGATCTCGTTCGGCCGAACCACGAATTCTCGACGTCCCCGGAACCATTCGTGGGCGTGGTGGCTCTGTACGTGGTGAATGAATCGTGTGAACCTGGATCCGATGCTCGGCGAGCCGATCGAAGTTCGTGTCGACGCGTCGGCCGATGACGGGCTGGAAGCCGCGTATCGACGGCTGTATCCATCGCTGGTGCGCACGGCCTACCTGATGGTCGACACTCGCGAACAGGCCGAGGAAGTGGTGCAAGAGGCGTTCGCCAAGGCTTTTCCGAAGTGGCATCGCCTCGAGACGCCCGATGCCTACATGCGCACGTGCGTGGTCAACGGGTGCCGGCGCATCCATCGCCGCCGGCGGCTGATCCAACGAACTCAACACAACCGCCCCGACGATGTCAGCGGCCTGGAACACGACCATGTGGCCGATGCCGTGCGGTCACTGCCGACCCCGCAACGCGAAGCGATCGTGCTGCGCTACTACCTCCAGGCCACCGATCAAGAGATCGCCGTCGCGTTGAAGATGCCCGTGGGCACCGTGAAGTCCACATTGCACCGGGCGCGGGCCCGCCTGAAGGAGGAGTTGTCGTGAACGAATTCGACCGCATGATCGAGGACTCGTTGCGTCGGCGGGCCGGCGCGGTGCCGTTGGTGCCGAAGGGATACGGCGATGTCAACCGACGCATCATCCGTCGCCGCAGGCGCGGCGCCACCATGGCCACGGCCGCCGTGACGTTGCCGGCGCTCGCTGCCGTCGGTTGGGCGGCCAGCCGTCCCGAGCCCGCCGCCCGGCCCAGCGTTGCCGGCGGTCAGCCCGATGACTCGCTGGTCGCGACGACAGGTCCTGGGCCGGGCACCGCTCGGTTCCGCTGCATGATCCCAGCAGGCGCCGATGGCGACTGGACCTACTACGGGTACTGCGAGTCCATCGGCGCGGGAATCGATGGTGAGGCCGTGGCCGGCACGTTCGTGCCCGTGACCACACTGGTGCCACCGACCACCCCCGGCTATCCCGTGACCACACTGGTGCCGCCAACCACCGCCGGCTACGACGTCACTGCTGTGGTCGATCACGTTCTGTTCGTCGACGGCACAGCGGGGCAGATCGACTTCGCCGGCGATGTGGCCGCTCGGCTCGGCGTCACGCCGCGCTACGAGTTGCAGGCAACACGACTGGTCGAGCAGACCTTGGTGATGCCCACCGGCACCGACGTGTCGATCGCCTACGACGTGCTCGGTCTGCTGAATCTCGACGGCTTCGACACCTGGGATCCGAACCTCATTGCCAGCGACCTGCCTGACAACATCTCCGTCGTCGTGGTGGTCGGCACCGATTGGTTCGAGCGAAGCGTCGAGAACACAGTGCCCGCATGCGTGCCGGGCAACGAGGTTCCGGCGAGCACCGCCCCGGCGAACCCTGTAGCAACAACGATCTTCGGACAACCGGTCACCACGTTGCCGCCCCAGACAACCGTTCCCACCGTTCCCACCTGCTGATCCCTACATCGGTCGACTGGCCTCGAGCACGTCGCGCGATGTCCGATCGAACAGGCCTGTCCGCACTGGAAGATCGCCGTCGAACCTCGGATGAATGTCCGGCTTGGTCCTCACGTCGGCCAGCGCGGCAGTCTCGCGCGCGAGAACGAGTGGAGGCCGTTGAGCTCTGGGGCCGATGAGTTCCGTGGATCATGCTCGTCGGAAGGGGCATGATGATCATCGACGACCGGCCATTGCCCGACGGAATGTCTGCTCCTGCCCGCCGCGCGCTGTCAGCGATCGGCGTCTCGGAACTGCATCAGTTGACCCGGTTTTGCGAACTCGAGATCAGATTGCTGCACGGCATGGGCCCGAAGGCCATCGCCCGGCTGCGCGCGGCGATGGCTCAGTCGGGCTGGTCGTTCGCCGAAGAACGAAACCGCCCACGGCCAGGCCGCAGGCATCAGGCCGTGACGGGTCACGTCAGCACGTCGCGATAGATCTGCTGCAGCCGTGCAGCCATGCGTTGTACTGACAGCGTGGATCGCACCATGGTTCGGGCACGCGTTGCTCGCGACGGGTCGTCGGCCATGGCCAGCGTGTGCGTGATCGCGGAGCGCAACGAAGCCGTGGACGTCGTGTCGCACAGGATGCCCAGTTCGCCCTCCGACAGGTATGTGCTGGCTCCTCCACGACATGGCGCTACTACAGCGGCGCCAGCGAGGAGCGCCTCGATCAGCGCCAGCCCGAACTCTTCGCGATCGCTGGCGCAGACGTAGATGCCGCCGCGCTCGACGGTGCGCGCCATCAGGTCGCTGATCGCCGCCGGGGCCAGGCGGCCGGTCAAGGTGACCAGCCCGACCGGCGCGTCGCGTGCAGCGCGATGGATCAGTTCCATCGCCGATTGTTCGTCGGCCGACGGGTGGTCCACGTCTCCTCCCACGACCACGATGTTCGCCAGGCGTCTGAGCCGTTCGTCGCCCATCACAGCCTCGACGATGCGGTGTTGGCCCTTCGACGGATGCAGCCGGCCCACGGTCAACAGCCACGGCAGGTGTCGACGCTCGCCAGGCAGCGAATGGATGATGCGCCGTGTGACGTCGGCAGTGCCGGTGGTCGCCAATCGTTGCCACGCCCGATCCATCTCGGTGATCTCGACGCCCTCTGGCACCACGGTGGCACGGTCGGATGAATCGGTCTCGTCCGCCGAGCGAGGGGGTCTGATCAGTCGATCTGCGTGCGTGGTGAGGCACTGGGCCAACCGGACGCGGAACCAGTGCTGCTCGGCGGCATCATCAACGGCGAAGCGGGCCCGATCGAGCCGGCCGCAGTCCTGCAACGTGTCGATCACCGCAGCCGGGTCCGGCGTGTTCGTGAAGACGATCGGTTGCCCCAACGTGCGGGCTGCAGCCGCGGCTGCGAGCGTTCCGACGTCGGCGGTGCGCAGGTGCCACAGAACCCTGCGCCCCATCAACGCCTGACCGATGGCCACGAACTCGCGCTCGATCTGCGAACGGTATGCCCATGCCTCGCGAGCAGTCATCGCGCCGCCTGGGCCGACATCGATTCGCTCGACGTGGTGCCGCGGCGCCAACTGCTCGCACCGCTCCTCGACATCGGTGGGACGACCATGCCGTCGAGTGATGGTCAGGACGTCGGCAATGTCGTCGAGGTCGGCCAACGCCGTGCCCAGCGTGCGCAACAGCGAGGCAACGCCACCGGCGTCGCCGGCGCCCAGACCCGAGCCGTCGCGATCGATGTGAGCGTGCAGATACGGCTGGATGACCACGATGCCGTCGCTCGCGCTGGACCGTCGGAGATGGTCGTACGACCGCCTGGCTGCGCTGGGCGAGAGCGTCGGCACCGCACGTAGCAGCAGGTGCAGGCGCGAGCGCTCGGTCGCATCGAACACCTGCAGTTGGTGCACTGCGGCGATCGTCGGGCGGGGGTCGATGCGCGACCAGCCGACCAGGGTCCGCTCGGCCAACATCGCCGCGAAGCCACCCGCTGCAACGGTTCGCACCAATGCGGTGATGGTCTCGGGCGTGGGAACACGGTCGGCCAGTGCCCACGCGGCGTGGGCGGCGAACGGCTCCGTCGCGTCGTCCAACTGTTCCAGCAACGCCCGGTCGGCCAGGGGGTGGGCCACTGCGCCCAGGGCATGAATGGCCGCGATCGACGAGACGCCGTCGCCGTGACGAATCTGCTCGGCCAGCAAGCATGCGTCGTCGGCGGGCCGAGCACTTCTCGAAGCTGTCATGCGCATCTCGTCGGCCAACGTCATCACCGTGGTCAGTCGTGGCTCGTCGGCGATCGCGCGGATGAACGACGTCAGCTCGTCGGCGCCCAGCCGGTCGGTCTGCGGCTTCGTCATGACTCTCCGGTCCTGAACGCCAACTCCTCTGAACGGCAAGCGATCGGTCAGCGGATACCCGGCCGAGGGGCAAGTCACACCTGGTTGTTGTGGTCTTTCTGTTCCAGCACCACCTGAGTCTGAACGTGCTGGAAACCCAGATGCACCAGGTTGCGTGCCGACTGGCCGGAGGGGACTGCGGTGGCGGCCACCAGATCGCACTCCAGGTCGGCTGCCAACCGCACTCGATGACTCAGCAACGCGGCTTGCACGCCTCGCCTGCGGAACTCTGGCAGGGTGGCCGCGCCGCCCACCCAAGCGATGCCGCCAGTGATCTGCAATGTGCCGCATCCGGCCGCCTGACCGCCGATCGTGGCCATGAAGATGTACGTGTCGCGGCATGCGCGGGTGGCGCGAGCGAACTCGTCGCTGATGTCGCGAGCGTGGCTGTCGAGCACACCGGACCCGACGGCAAACGTCTGCAACCATGTGTCCTCGTTCGCCCGGTCGACCGCCACGATCTGCACCCCGCCGCCGGCGGTCGAGTCCGTTGTGCCAGCCAATCTCGGACCCGTCAGTGCCGCACCCGTCAGTGCCGTACCGGCCCGTTCGGCCGGCGAGATCGCGAACATCGCCCGGAACCAGCCCAGCCGGAAGTTGCGCCGCGACAGCTCAGCGATGGTCGTCGGTGGTGCCCACGACGCCACCTCCAGCGCGGCGGGCAGCTCGTGGTCACGGTAGAACTGCTGGATTGCGTCGATCTCGTCGGATGAGCGCTCGTCCAACGAGACGCCCATCGCCCGGTTGACGTACCGATCCGGCCCGGTAGCGATCAACGCCCCGCCGAACATGGGCACCCCCACCGCTCGGCTGGCCGGGTCGTTCGCGCACATCGCATCGACGAGGTGCAATGTGGTCGTCGCCGCGCTGGCCTCGAGCCGACGCACCAGTGCAAGGTCGACATCCACTTCCGAAAGCTACCTACTCGCCCCTGGACGACGGACACGGCGGTGATTCCTGTCGGGAAAGTCATGCGTCCTCTCGATGTTCGTCGACTCGTTCGGTAGAGGCCCGGTCGTCAGTCGACACTCACCCGAAGGAATCGCACGCAACAGGTCGGATCGACGACCGCGTCGAACCAGGGCGTGCGGGTGCACGGGTGACCTACCGGTTTCATCGGGGCTCGTCCCAGGCCTTGTTCAGGCGGCGCGGATAGTGGGTTGTCCGGGTGGTTCGCTGATCAGCACCCTGCCGTTGGGGAGAGTGAATGTGGCCCGGCCGGTATCGGCGTCGAGTTCGATCTGCCAGTCGTGTTTGTGGACCATCTGATGATGTCGTTGACACAGAAGTAGCAGGTTGTCGAGCTTGGTTTCGCCGTGGCGCCGCCACCATGTGATGTGGTGGGCGTCAGTCCACGCTTTGTTGCGGTTGCAGCCAGGGAACCGGCAGCCGCGGTCGCGGATCGCGACTGCTTTC
>JANNFQ010000507.1:0-1678 GCA_031380045.1 Acidimicrobiaceae bacterium | reverse complement strand
CCATCGCACTTGAGTCGGGGATGTCGTCGAACGCGCCGATCGATGAGACTTGGCGACGTGATGTCCGCCGATGATCTTGAAGCAGCCGGGCTCGGGCTCGAGCGGGGTTGGGTAGAACTCGTCGAGGTCCCGGTTGAGTGGCTCGGGATCGGCTTCCAGCTGTCCGTCGGCCTCGCTGCGAGCCTTGGTGCGCTCGCAGTGCGCGTCGAGCACATCGGGTCGACATCAGTGTCCGGCCTCCTCGCGAAGCCGGTGCTCGACGTGGCGATCGGAACCTTTCCCGACGCCGACCTGGCCGCCATCACCGAGCGACTCGCTCAGCGGTGTTGGCTGTACCGCGGAGACGCTGGCGATCAGGGCGGGCACGTGTTCGTGCTCGAGAGCCGGGCCGGATTTCGTGTCGCGCACGCGCACGTCGTAGAACACGGCGCAACGCAGTGGTGCCGCTACCTCGCCCTGCGAGACGCGCTCCTCGTCAGCGAAGAAGCACGTCGCCGCTATGCCAGCGAGAAGCGCCGCCTGGTCGCCGCGCTTGGTCGCGACAACACTGCAGGTGGATACACCAACGGGAAGTCGTCCGTCATCGACGCACTCCTGCGCTGACGGGCGGGCCCAAGACACGGGGCACGGGTGGCCTCGCCCCGTACCTCGCCCGGGCGTACTGGCGACGCCGCCGACTCGAGCTCGGTTGGCCGCCGCCCGGGCGTCATCGGCATGTCATGGCATGCGATGGTCGTCGCACAGCAGCGATGAGAGCAAGCGGTGCCACCCACCGCCGGGACAATGACACTCCGAGCGGTGACGACCTCCGGCAGCCAGTGGAAATGCTCATGAGCAGCGCCGCTCGCGCTGCGAGGATGACTGGATGCCGCTCGTCATCGACTGCGTACTCATCGACTGCGTCGACCTTGATGCGATGACTGCGTTCTGGTGTCAGGCGCTCGATCTTGAGCACGTGTGGACCGGCCCCTCTGGGGGACATCTGCTTGTCGCGACGGACGGATCCGGAGGTCGGCTGGGCCTGATGCCGTCCGCGAGCGAAAGGGCCGTCAAGAACCGAGTTCACCTCGATCTTCGTCCGGACGACCAGCAAGCCGAAGTCCAACGATTGGAGGGTCTCGGGGCACGACGAATCGACATTGGGCAAACTGACGTCACGTGGGTGGTCATGGCCGACCCGGAGGGCAACGAGTTCTGCGTGTTGCGCTCGTTAGCCGAGAAGGAGAAGGACCAGTCGCGGCCCAGCGATTGATGGCGTCCTCTCGAGCGAATCACATGCCCGCTTCGTATCGGCGGCTCTCCATCCCGGATGGTCCGGTGCCACCTACCGCCGGGCTGGTAGCAGTGAGCGCGATACGGCGCATTGCCCGCCTCAGCCTGGTTCGGCTGCGAGAGCGTGCCATTCCGCATCGGTCGCTGGTCGCAGCTGATCAACTGCATCGAGGATGGTGTCTGGGTCGATTCCCCAGCCTCCGAGGGTGTAGGTGTATCCGTTCTCGGACCAGACGATGCCGAAATGGTCCGGGTCGTAGTTGGTGGCGACGAAGGCGAGAACGCCGCGCACCGTGGTGCCGATGCTCGTGATCACCGAGGTGGTCTATCTGCTCGCAACTCGGCTGGGAGTCGTGGCCGCTGCAGAGCGTCTCGCCATCACCGAAGTCGCCACACTCGACCGACG
>JANNFQ010000458.1:0-3639 GCA_031380045.1 Acidimicrobiaceae bacterium | reverse complement strand
CGAAGCGGTGCCTGCACCGTGGCGAAGTTCGAGGGTCCGCCGGTGCGCCGGTCCGCCGTGCCGTCCCGGTTCGCCCCGGTCCGCGGTCGGTCAGGTTCGATTTGGGTGAGCTCACAAACCCGCGGAACGTTTGTGAGCTCGCACAAACCCGGCTGAACCGGTTCGCGTGAGCGAACAGAAGCGCGGAGTGTTTGTGCGGGATCGGTGGACGCCAGATCTCTCGGCGGACGCCCTGGGTTCCGAGTCGTGCGACGACGCTGGCAGACAGCGATGACAGTCGGGTCGAGGGACTACTCGCGACGGCTGCGGCGGCGGCTGCGCTCGTCGCCGCCACCCAGCGATGGCGCCGCGTTGGTCAACGGGCCGGTGCGGTCGACGATGTCGGTCATGGTGGGCGGCGGGCCGGGCACGCGTGTGTCCAGCGCGTGGCGCATGACGGCGAGGTGTTCGGCCGACGTGCCGCAGCAACCACCGACGATGCGCGCACCTGCATCGGCAGCCATCTGTGCGTAGTGGCCCATCAGTTCGGGCGTGCCCGAGTAGACGATCTCGGTGCCCTGGAACTGCGGCACGCCACAGTTGCCCTTCGAGATGACCACGCTGTGATCACCGCCGCAGATCGCCAGCACGGTGACCAGGATGTCGCTGGCACCCACGCCGCAGTTCGCCCCGAACGCCACCGGCGGCACTGCCAGACCGTCGAACATGTGCACCATGGCGTCGGGCATGATGCCCATCATCGTGCGACCGGCGGTGTCGAACGAACAAGTGGCCGTGTACGGCGCGCCAAGGTCGATGGCTGCTTGTGCGGCCGACCTGACCTCTTCGGCCGACGACATCGTCTCGATCCAGACCACATCGGCGCCGCCGGCGATCAGACCCTCGATCTGCTCGCGGAACGCTGCGATGGCCACGTCTTCGGTCAGCTTGCCCATCGGTTCGAACAGTTCGCCTGTGGGGCCGACTGAGCCGGCCACGACGACCGGTCGGTCTGCAGCGTCAGCCACCGACCTGGCCAATTCGGCCGCCCGCTTCGAGATCTCGAACACGCGATCCTGCGCATCATGCAGCTTCAGGCGCTGTCGTGTGCCGCCGAAGGAGTTGGTCAGGATGATGTCGGCGCCGGCATCAACGAATTCCTGGTGCTGTTGGATGACCTTCTCGGGATGCTCGAAGTTCCACAGCTCGGGCGGATACCCCGAGCCCAGGCCGCGTTGGAAGTAGTTGGTGCCTGTGGCGCCGTCGGCCAGCAACACGTCGCGAGTAGCGAGCAGTTCGGTGAGGGAGGTACGCATCTGAACGACTCCGGAAACGAGATGGGGAACTGCCAGGCTATTCGATCAAGCCGCCGATGCACCGCCACCGCTGGAGAGGTGTGCGGGTCGCCGATGGCGCCGCCCCGCGCTGATCAGCCGAAATCACCTGCCGTCTGGCGACCGCTCGGCGACAACTGCCGGGTCGAACGGACGGCGGCCGAAGATCTCGCGCACCAGCGGCTCGAAGTGCTCGAGCGCCGGTGTGGGATAGTCGGGATCGAACGACGCCTGATCCCAGCGCTCACAGAACCGATCGCACGTGTCGTACCACTGATGGTCACGCCACGGGGCACGAGCTTCGGGGTCCATGTTCAGGTGATGTCCGTAGTACCGCAGCTGGAACACGCCATGCATGTTGACCGTCCACGTCACTTCCTCGCGCACGTACGGCCGGATGATTGCGGCCGCATATTGTGAGTGGTTGTCGGGTGCCAGCTCGTCGCCCAAGTCATGGATCAGCGCGGCGACGATCAACTCGATGTCGGCGCCATCGGCCTGGGCACGAGCAGCCGTCTGCAACGAGTGCTCCAGCCGAGTGATCCGGTAGCCGCCAAGGCTGTCGTCCAGGCGGCGCAGCGCCGCCAGGATGCGGTCAGGAAGTTGGGCCACGTACCCGGCCTCGAGCTCGTGCAGGAACTGGTACTCGGGCCTGGTTCCTGCCTTCATCTGTGTGAACTGCACAGTGTCCATGCGTCAATCCTCGTTTCGTGCTGGGACGGCTGCGCGGGCCAGGACCCGGTAGCGGCTGAGCGGGGCGTCGTGGTCGATGTAACAGCCCTGCAAATGGCGATGCCCCTCGTTCACGTCGAAGGCGGTCCGCCCGTGCAGGACACGATCGTTCGAGAAGATCATCGCCTGACCGGGGTCAAGCCTGAACCTGATCTCGAACGACGGGTCGCTGAGCAGCTGTGCGAGTTGGTTCCGTGCACGCTGATACGCGCGTGCCTGCGTTGCCGGCATGAGTGGAACGAAGTCCATCCGCGGGCTGTAGTGCAGGCCGGTGACCCGCCCGCGGTGATCGATGGCCACGACGGGGCGGTTCGAGATCAGCTCGGTGTCGTCGTCGCGGAACCTGAAGCGAACGATGGTGGTCGTCAGTAGATCGAACGCGTCGGGATCAACACGACGCAACTCGTCGGTGACTGCGACGGCATCGACCAACGTGGACAAGCCACCGCTGGTCTGGTTCACCAGGCAGTGCAGCAATTGGATGCCCGGAACCGGCACGCGGTACGGATTGTCGGTGTGCGGCCCCAACCCGATGGCGCGGTAGGCCAGGTCGTTGGAATCGGGCACCGACCTGACGTCGAACATGCGACCGAAGTTGGTCTGGCGGACATAGCCGAATCGTTCGGCGATGGCCAGCACGGTGTCGGGTTCGGTCGGCGCGTCGTGCACGACGATCATCCCGAAGCGGATGAAGTCGTGCAGCGCACCCAACAACCCAGCATCGTCGTGCGCCACGACCCGCCAGTCGTGGGCAGGCGGAGCACCCAAGGCCGCAGTCCACGCGACTGCGGCCGGGCAACCGTCATCGGGATCGATCGCTTCGGCCAGCAGGTCGAGAGGAAAGGTTTCATCGTGGCCATCACTGAACCGCGCCCACAGAGCGCCCTCGTCGGCTCGGGCATCCAACAGGCTGAGCTCGGCATCGAGGTGATGCGGATCGAACAGGCGCTGCTCGCTCACCAGATCCAACTGCGACGGTGCTCGGCTGCGTTCACGCAGCCACAACGGCGGGATCTCGATGCGCTCGCCATCGAGGGTGAGATGGACCACGGGTGTGCCACCACGTTGATCGACCGAGAACAGCAGCTGAGCCACACCTGAATCGTAGAGCGCGATCGACGCTGCGCGCTGCCGCCGACGCGCTGGAATCGACGCGCGCCCAGACCGGCACGGTTCGCCCAGGGCGGGTCTACCCTTTCGCTCATGACGGTGACCGACGTCGAGCTGATCCGGGAAGCCGTCGGCAGGGTGTGCCGCGACTTCGACGACGACTACTGGTCTGCGTGCGATCGCGAGCATCGGTTCCCGTGGGCCTTCTACAAGGCCATGGCCGACGGTGGCTGGGTGGGCCTCGTCATTCCCGAGCAGTACGGCGGCGGCGGGCAGGGCATCACCCACGCGGCAGCC
Source organism: Acidimicrobiaceae bacterium (assembly GCA_031380045.1). Lineage (GTDB taxonomy): Bacteria > Actinomycetota > Acidimicrobiia > Acidimicrobiales > Ilumatobacteraceae > VFMC01. Next base: position 187 of record JANNFQ010000458.1, on the reverse strand, counting down.
GTGCTGGAGGAAGTCGCCGCGTCGGGGGCATGCATGAACGGCGCGTCTGCAGTGCACATGAGCATCTTCGGCATGCAGCCCGTGGTCTTGCACGGCAGCGAGCAGATGAAGCAGCGCTTCCTGCCGTCCGTCGCGGACGGGTCGCTGCATGTCGCTTTCGGCGTCACCGAGCCCGACGCCGGCACCG
>JANNFQ010000441.1:0-11989 GCA_031380045.1 Acidimicrobiaceae bacterium | reverse complement strand
ATCGTCTGCCTGGCCGGCGACCCGTACGAGCGCCGTCGCCTGACATCGCCGGTCCGGTGGTGGTTCCGTGTGGATCTAGGGTCGTAGCGTGACGAGTTCACGAAACCGACTGGACCGCCGCGGTGTCGCGTGGGGTGTGGCCGGCGTCGCGGTCGTGATCGCGTTGACGTTCATCGGCAGCGACCGGCTGGTGTGGTTCGACGCTGCACTCGTCGGCTACCTGTTCGGTGTCGTCTTTGCCGTGTTCGGCGTGGCGTACAGGTACGCGGTCTGGTTGCGGCGCCCAGCGACGGCAATGTTGAACCGTCGTGGTTGGGATGCGTTCCGGCAACGCAAGGCCCGCAACGCCATCGCGCTGCCGTCGCTAGTCGCGACTCATCTGCTCGCCCAAGGGTTCATCCGGCGCAGGTCGCGCGCTCGGTGGCTCGCCCATCAACTCGTCTTCTGGGGTTGCATTCTCGCCGGCCTCGTCACGATCCCGCTGACGTTGGGGCTTCTGCACTTCGAGAGCGTCGGCCAGCGCGCCGACCGCTACCAGGTCTACGTGTCGCGTGTCGGCACCCTCCGCTTCGATGCCGAGAGCATCATCGGGTGGTTCATCTTCCACGCGCTCGATGTCGCTGCTGTGCTGGTGCTCGCAGGTGTGTTCATCTTCCTGCGCCGACGGCTACGTGACCCGGGCGCGTTGGCGACGGAACGCTCCGGTGACTTCCTCGCCCTCGCCGGGCTGTTCGCCGTCTCGGCGACCGGTCTGTTTTTGACGGTGTCGAGCACGTGGCTCGAGGGTCGCTTCTACTCGGCGCTGAACACGATCCACGCGTTGACCGTGATCCTCGGGCTGATGTACCTGCCGTTCGGCAAGCTGTTCCACATCTTCCAACGTCCGGGCAACCTCGGTGTCGCGTACTACAAGCGGGCCAATGACGAGGGTGCACCCGCAGTGTGCCGTCGTTGCGAAGAGCCGTTCGCCAGCGTTCAGCAGATCGCCGATCTCAAAGAAGTGCTCCCACAAGTCGGGTTCGACTACTCGATCGAAGGTGGCGGCAACTATCAGGACACCTGTCCTCGCTGCCGACGCGTACAGGTCACCCTCGCCCAATCAGCGCGAGTAGGAGGGTTCGGCTGATGGCACGACCACCGATCACCGACGACGAGCTCATCGCCCGCTACGGGCCGCACCTCAACGAAGCCCCGCCCGGCGGTTGGAACGCGGGTCTGACGATCGACAAGGTGGTGAACACGCACTGCTGCTTCTGCGGCCAGCAATGCGGCATCAAACTGAAGGTGCACGACAACGCCGTCGTCGGGTTCGAACCGTGGTACGAGTTCCCGTTCAACGAAGGCAAGCTCTGTCCGAAAGGTGTGAAGCGCTACCTGCAGGGCGGCCACCCCGACCGGTTGCTGCATCCAATGGAACGCGACGACACCGCACCCGGAGGCTTCCGCAACATCTCCTGGGATCAGGCACTTGACCGTGTCGTGTCCGAGATCCGACGCATCCAGGCCGAGTACGGTGATGACGCGTTCGCGATGTTGTCTGGGGTGTCGTTGACGAACGAGAAGAGCTACCTGGTCGGCAAGTTTGCGCGCCTCGCGCTACACACCGCCAACCTCGACTACAACGGCCGCTTCTGCATGGTGTCGGCCGGCACGGGCAACAAGAAGGCGCTGGGTGTAGACCGAGCGCCCAACCCGTGGAGCGACATCCCACTCGCCGATGTGGTGTGGGTCGCCGGCTCGAACGTTGCCGAGACCTTTCCGATCACCACCAGCTACATCTGGCGAGCCCGCGACCGCGGCGCAAAGCTGATCGTCCAGGACCCACGCGTCGTCCCCCTCGCCCGCACAGCGGACCTCTTCCTGCCCGTGCGCCCGGGCACCGACTCGGCATTGTTCGGAGCCGTGCTGCACGTGCTCGTCGAACGGGACTGGCTCGACCACGAGTTCATCGACGCCCACACGCTCAACTTCGACGAAGCAGCCGCAGCGGTCGACGAGATGACACCGGCGTGGGCCGCTGCGATCACCGGTGTACCCGCGGCACGCATCGAGGAGGCCGCTGAGCTCTGGGGCACGTCGGCGACGGGGATGATGCTGCACGCGCGCGGGATCGAGCAGCACACCAAAGGCGTCGACAACGTGCTCGCCGCGATCAACCTCGGCCTTGCCACCGGCAAGTTCGGCAAGCCCGGGTGCGGCGTTTCGACCATCACCGGGCAGGGCAACGGCCAAGGCGGACGCGAACACGGTCACAAGTGCGACCAGCTGCCTGGCAACCGCGACATCACCAACCCCGAGCACCGCGCCGCCGTCGCCAAGGTGTGGAACTGCGACGAGGCCGACATCCCCGGCAAGGGGCTGCCGGCACAGGAGCTGATCGAAGCGATCCACGACGGCACCATCAAGGGGTTGTTGTCGATCTGTTTCAACCCGCTGGTGTCGGCTCCCGACTCGAACTTCACCCGCGAAGCACTTGACAAGCTCGACTTCTACGCAGTGATCGACTTCTTCCTCTCCGAATCCGGGCACCACGCCGACATCGTCCTGCCCGGATCGTTGCACGAGGAGGACGAAGGCACCTCGACCAGTGGAGAAGGTCGCATCATCAAGATCAATGCCGCCGTCACCCCGCCCGGTGAAGCCCGTCGCGACTGGGAGATCCTGCTCGACATCGCCCAACGCCTGGGCAAGAGCGAGTACTTCCCGTACTCGAACACCGAGCAGATCTTCGAAGAGCTCTGCCGAGCCAGCACTGGCGGTACCGCCGACTACACCGGAGCGACGTGGCAACGGATCGAGGACGAGATGGGCCTGTTCTGGCCGATCCCCCAGGCTGGCCACCCGGGTACCCCGCGGCTGCACGAAGGCGGCCAGTTTCATTTCCCTGATGGCAGGGCCCGCTTCCACGCGGTGCCCTACAAGCCGTCGGCCGAGGTCGTCGACGACGACTACCCCGTGCTGCTGACCACAGGGCGGGTTGTGTCGCAGTACCTGTCGGGCACCCAGACCAGGCGCATCGCGGCACTTGTCGCCCAGTACCCCGAGCCGCTGTGCGAGATGCACCCGAAGCTCGCCGACGCTGTCGGTGTGGCCGACGGCGACCTCGTCACCGTCACCTCGCGGCGCGGCACGATCACCCTGCCCGCTCACGTGGTCAACACGATCCGACCTGACACCGTGTTCATCCCGTACCACTGGCCTGGCGACAAGGCCGCGAACCAGTTGACCAACAGGGCGGTCGACCCGCTTTCGAAGATGCCAGAGTTCAAGATCGCGGCCGTACGCGTCGAACGCGCCGGAGGGCACACTGAAACGACCGACGCCCGCGACATGGACCTGCACGGAGGCCAACCGTGAGATCCGGGCAGTTCGGCATCGACGACAACCCGGTGTTCGTCATCGACCAAAGCCGCTGCATCGGCTGTGAAGCATGCGTGCAGGCCTGCGCCGAATGCGGCACACACCGCGGCCAGTCGCTGATCCACCTCGACCGCGTCGACCGCGCCACCAGTACCCAGACGGCGCCGATGGTGTGCATGCACTGTGAGGATCCCACCTGCGCGCAGGTGTGTCCCGCCGACGCGATCAAACAAACCGAGGACGGCATCGTCCAGTCGGCGCTGAAACCGCGCTGCATCGGTTGCTCCAACTGCGTGCTCGCCTGCCCGTTCGGGGTCCCCAAGTACGTCGCCGACTTCGACCAGATGATGAAGTGCGACATGTGCACCGACCGCACCAGCGACGGGCTCACACCGATGTGCGCGTCGGTGTGCCCCAGCGAGGCACTGTGGTACGGCACCATCGAAGAGTTCCGTGATACCCGTAGCGGGTCGCTGTTCCGCGACTTCATGTTCGGACGCCAGGAGGTGCGCACCAAGGTCTACACCGTGATCGACGACGCGATCGGCGGCCCGCTCGATGTGCTCTCCGGCTCTCAACGCTCCTGGCTCGACGACCCATTCGGACTCGAGCATGTCGAGGTGGCCCCATGAGCCAACGGCAAGAGCCGATCGAGGTCCCGGTGGCGCCACCGTGGAAGCGCGACTTCCCGTACGAAGCGCTGTCCGAAGAGGAGGTCACGCGCCGTGAGTTTGCCCGCTACCTCGTCCTCGGCGCCGGCACGATAGCGGTCGCGAACGTCGGCATCGCGGCCTGGACGCAACTGCGCAGCATCAACGCCGGTGAACCGCGGGCGATCACCCCACTCGCGGACGTTGCGGTCGGAGAGCCTCACCTCTTTCGGTACCCCGGCGACGACGATCCCGCGATCCTCGTCCGCCTCTCTGACACCGATGTCGTCGCTTTCAGCCAGAAGTGCACTCACCTCGGCTGCGTCGTCTACTACGAACCCCACCAGGAGCGCTGGCACTGTCCCTGCCACGAAGGGTACTTCGAGGTCCGGACAGGCAACGTGATCTCCGGTCCGCCGACGCGCCCACTCGGGCGCATCGATCTCGAGGTCCGCGATGATGGGATGATCTGGGCGCTCGGCAGGCAGACATGAGAGCGTCGGAGCGGGCACGGCGCACCTCGTCGGCAGTCGTGCTGTACGTCATCATCCTCGTCGCGTTCCAGGTGTTCCTGATCACCGTCGCCGTCGAGGCGTTCCAGACCGACGCCGAGTCCCTCGCGTGGGCCACTGCAGCCGTCTCGGTTGCGCTCTTCGCCGCCGCAGCGGCGTTCCTGCGCTATCTGCGGCCATGACCGCCGAACCCGCGCCGCAGCCCGAATCACCGCGCGTGAGCCCGATCGCGGCGCTGTTCCCTGGTTACTTCGCGCTCGTGATGGCGACCGGAATCATCGCCATCGCGGCCAGGCAGCAGACCATCGACTGGCTTGCCGACATCCTGTACATCGTCGCCACTCTCGCCTACGCCGCGCTCGCGGTACTGGTGGTCGCCCGCCTCGTCGTCTACCCCCGTCGGCTCTTCGCCGACCTCACGAGCCACGCCAAGGGGTTCGGTTTCCTCACCATCGTCGCCGGCACGAACGTACTTGCCAGCGCCTCCGCGATCATCCACGGATGGTGGACGGTCGCCGAGGTGCTGTGGTGGTGCTCGCTGCCGCTCTACGTCGTCCTCGTCTACACCGCGTTGATCGCCGACGTGCTCCGCGACGACAAACCCGCACTCGGAGCCGGCATCAACGGATCATGGTTCCTCCTCACCGTCTCCACTGAATCGATCGCCGTGTCTGGTGCCCTGCTCCTCGGCCACGACCCCAGCGACTTCCTCGCCTTCGTGTGCATCGCCGCGTTCTGCCTCGGACTCGTGCTCTACCTGATCGTCATGACCCTGGTCTTCCTCCGCTGGACGTTCCAGTCACTCGAACCGACTGAAGCCGACCCACCCGCCTGGATCGCCGCCGGCGCCGTCGCGATCACCGTCCTCGCCGGCTCCAACCTGCTGGCCGCCAGAACGGTCTCGCCCCGCGTCGACCGCCTCGGACCGCTCATCGAAGGCTTCATCACACTCGCCTGGGCCACTGCGACGTTCTGGTTCCCGGTCATGGTCGCCATCGGGGTGTGGCGCCACATCGTCCGCCACGTCCCGCTCCGCTACCACCCCTCCTACTGGGCGCTCGTCTTCCCGCTCGGCATGTACGGCGCCGCCACCTACAAGATGCGCGCCGTCATCCAACTCGAACAACTCGAATGGGCTCCGAAAGTCACCCTTGCTGTCGCTCTCGCTGCTTGGGTCGCAGCCTTCATCGGCCTCACCGGCCAAGGCGCCCGGGCCATGGCCAGACTCATCCGGCCAACAGAATCATCACCCTGACCGGCCAGGTCGACGACAGGTTCCAGGGCAATGCCGCCGATCGTGCCGTCCAGCTCAGGGTGGCTTTCGGCGACCGCAACGCGAGCGGTGGCGGCATGCGCGGCAGCGTCGTTCATCGGCGCTCCGAACACCTCCGTCGTCCCCCATCCGAGTGCTGCGGACGGGGTGCCCCTTTGGCCGCGAGTCGCGTGACGTTCGACTCTGTCGGCACCGGACAACCGCGTTCACACTCTGAACCACATGACCGGTTCGTCGCCTCGCCTACACCCCATCCACTCCGGGCTCGCTTGGCGATGACCTCGGCGCCAGACCAATCACAACCACCCACAGGAGAACCCCATGCGTTCTATCGACACCATCGTCGACCTCACCGCCGAACAGGCCGAGGGAGCAATCCGCGCTGCACTCGCCGACCAGGGTTTCGGCGTGCTCACCGAGATTGACGTCGCCGCCGTCTTCTCCGCCAAGCTCGGTGTCGATCGACCCTTCCTGAAGATCCTCGGTGCCTGCAACCCCGGGTTCGCGCAACGTGCCCTGCAGTTGGATCCAACGGTCAGTCTCCTGCTGCCGTGCAACGTTGTCGTCGAGGCCGTCGACGGCGGGACCAGGATCGCGGCCGTCGACCCGCTGGAGTTGATGGCCGATCCGCGGTTCAGTGAGCTCGGCGGCGAAGTGTCGACTCGGCTCAGAGCAGCCGTCGATGCCGTGGCAGCCGGCGCGAGCCAGACATCATGAACGATTACCGGGCGTTCGTCACCTGCTGGAAGTCGCTCTCTCACAAATGCAGCACCGCTCACCACCCTCGCTGACCCCGTTCATACGAACCGGTCAGGTTTGACGAGCGTCGTCGGCGACGGCGTAGTGCTGCGTGCCGCGGTTGTCCCAGATGGCGAGCGTGCCGGCCCGCCAGCGAAGACGGGCATGGAACTCTGGCCGATTGATCATGTCGAACGACATCGTCAGCAACCGCGCGCTCTCGGGTGCCGACGCGCCGATCACCCAGCGGGTGAAGGACTCGCTGACGTTGAGGTACGGCCGCCCCGTGAAGGGGTGACGAGCGATGATCGGGTGTACCGCTACGCCCGTCCGATCGAGGGTGGTGTTCAGTCTTCGGACTCGTCATCCTCGTCGTTGGTAGCGGTTGTGTCAGTCGTGACGGTCTCTTCGGGCGAGTCGTTGTCGACGTCATCGTCGGTGTCAGTGGCGCAGCCGGCGAGCGCGGTCGTGACGAGGAGTGTCGCAGCGATTCTGTGGCTGGTCTTCACGGGGTTGCTCGCTTCGTTGGTTGGGGGTCAGTAGCGGAGGATGGCGGCGATGTGCTGGTGGTCTTGCAGGGTGCCGTTGTTGACGATGATCGCGTTGCCGCCGTGTTGGAGGACGGTCTCGATGGTGTCGTCGATGATGTCGTCGTTGACTTCGGGGTGATGGGGGTCGTCGGCGGGGTGGAGTTGGTTGTTGTGGTCGATCCGGGCAGGCAGCACGTAGTCGTTCTCGACGACGAGGGTGGCGATGCGGCCGTCGTGGGCGAGGGGCCAGATTTCGTGGATGCCTCCGGCGTAGCGGTTGGTTGACAGGGCCTGGTCCAGTTGGTCCATGGCGCGGGTTGCATCGGTGCGCAACCAGTCGGTGACCAGTGGCCAGGCGGCGTTGTGGAGTTCGGTGGCGCTGGTGCGGTCGTGGTTGCCGGCAATCACGCCGATGGTGTCGGTCAGGTTGGGAGCCAGTTTGCGGAGAGATCGTTGGACGCCGGCGATGATGACCGGGAGCGGGTGCGCGGCGTGTTCGGTGCCGAGGAAATGGTTGAGGTCGCGGGTCCAGCTTGTAGGGGTGTGTTCGTCGTGTCGCGTGAGGGGCCAGTTCTCGTCGCGTTGTTCGATCAGTCGTTGGCGGTCGCCGATGAACAGCCGGCTGCTGCGTTCGCTGATGGTGATCACGCGGTAGAGGGCGGTGCGGTTGAGATCGGCGACCAGGTCGCGTGTGGTGAAGGTGTCGTCGATGGTGACGCGTTCGTCGATCTTGCGGCCGAGGCGAACGGCGGCCGCGTGTTCGGGTGAGACGAACAGGGCCAGCGCGAGGGTGGATGGTTGGCCGGCTTGCTCGGTGATGAGATCGGTGAGGCGGGTGATCAGCGCGCGGCGCAGGGTGTCGCTGACGTCGCCGTCCAGGCGGTCGTCGGTCTGGCAAGTGAGGCGGGCAGCGGTGTCGATTTCGGTTGGGGTGAGAGGGGTGCCGGGCGTTGTGTTGATGAGCACGGTGATGCTGGGGTAGCAGCGTTGACGTTGCAGGTCGGTCAGGGTTGCACGGTTCATGTCGGGCTTCTTTCAGGTCGCAGGGGGTGTCGGGTTGTTGGTTGCATCCGCCGTGATGGACCCAAGGGATGTTGATGGGCGAGGTGGTCGGTCGATGAGCCGTTGGGTGGCGCGGGTGCGCGTGCGCTCCAGGGCGCGTTCGGCCCACGTGTCGTTCGAGGTGGTTGCGATCCTTCGCCACGGGTGTGTGGTGGGGGCGGGCATGCTGGCCTTTCGAGGGACGGGTGTCCGTTCGAAGGTCTCTCCGCTCGTTGGAGCCGGGCTGCCGGGACCGATCAGCGGTCCGTGATGGCGGCAGTGCCGTGGTTGGGATACTCCCCTTCGCCGACCACAGTACCACTGGTGTGTTCAACATGCAATGATTGCCATGGTCTGAAGTGCGGTGTATGGTGACGGATGAAGGGGAGTATCCCAAGTTCTTGTTGTCGTCATGACGGCCTCCGGCCCGGCAACAAGGGCCCGCATCGTGCGGGCCGGGAGAGACCTTCGGCCAGCAAATCCTCTGCGACCGAAGGAATCGTCCACCGTGCCAACCCCTACCCAGACTCTGACCGTGGTGCCGGATGTCCGAGAGCCGCATCGCCTCACGGCTGCAGCCGTCTTGAAGGTGTTGGCTGTTGATCCACCACGCGGTTTGTCCGACACCGAGGCGAGGACGCGTCGGGCCACCGTCGGTGACAACGTCCTGTTGGAAGCAGCGCGGGTGCCGGGCTGGCGACGTTTCGCGGCTCAGTTCCAGGATCTGTTGATCCTGATCCTGGTCGGCGCGGCGGTGGTGGCGTTCGTGGTTTCAGGGGAGTTGAAGACGCCGTTGGTAGTGCTGGTGGTGGTGTTGATCAACGCGGTGATCGGGTTCGTGCAGGAGAACCGGGCGGAACGGGCGCTGGACGCGTTGCGTCGGATGCTGGTCGATCATGCCCTGGTCCGCCGCGACGCCATCACGGATGTGGTGCCGGCGTCTGCGTTGGTGCCAGGTGACATCGTGCTGCTCGAAGCCGGCGACCGGGTGCCGGCCGATGGGCGGCTGTTGGTCGCCAACAGCGTCGAGATCGACGAGGCCGTGCTGACCGGCGAGAGCCGGCCCGCCGCCAAGGACACTGCACCGCTCGACGACCGTGTGGTCGCAGTCGGTGATCGTTCGTGCATCGCCCACATGAACACCGTCGTCACCCGCGGCCGGCTCGAGATGGTCGTGACCGCGACCGGGATGCACACCGAAATCGGCCGCATCGCCGGGCTGCTCGGAGCGACCGAGACCGAACGCACCCCGCTGCAACGCCAGTTGGACGGGCTGGCGCACAGCCTCGCCAAACTGGCCGCAGTGATCGTGGCCGCGGTGCTCGCGATCGGGCTGCTACGCGGACAATCGCTGAGCGACGTGATGCTGACCGCAGTCGCGCTGTCTGTCGCCGCGATCCCGGAAGGCCTGCCGGCGGTGACGGTGGTGACGTTGGCGGTCGGTGTGTCGAAGATGGCGAAACGCGGCGCGATCATCAAACGGTTGGCCTCGGTCGAGACGTTGGGATGCACCACGGTGATCTGCTCTGACAAGACCGGCACGCTGACCTTGAACGAGATGACCGCCGCCGAACTCGTCGTCCAACTCCGATCACACACGGTGTCCGGCGACGGCTACTCCCCCCACGGCGACATCGGGCGCGTTGTCGGAGACGAACCCGTCGCCATCGACGCGGCGTTGATGGCGATGGCGTTGTGCAACGACGCCACCATCAGCCTTGACGGGGGCGTCTGGCGCCTGGTTGGCGACCCGACCGAGGGCGCGTTGGTCGTGCTCGCCGCCAAAGGCGGAATCGACGTTCTCGGACTGCGTGCCGGTCATCCGCGGCTGGCCGAGTTGCCGTTCGACTCGGCCAACAAGTTCATGATCACCGCCCACCCCATGGTGACCGTCGGCGGTCGAGATGTGGTGCGTGTGTTCGTCAAGGGCGCACCGGATGTGCTTCTTGCCCGCACCTCGTCCGTCATCGGCCGAGACGGCAGTAGTGATCCGGTGGAATCCGCAATCGACATCGTCGAGGCTGCGATCGGAGAGATGGCGACCCGCGGGTTGCGGGTGCTCGCCGTTGCGCAGCGCGAGTTCACAGCGGATGAGTTCGCCGAGTTCACCGACACCGGAGGGGCGGTTGTCGACCTCGCCGCCGATCTCACCCTGGTGGCGTTGGTGGGGATCGTCGATCCGCCACGACCCGAAGCGCACCAGGCGATCACGGAAGCCCGGGCCGCGGGGATCGACGTGAAGATGATCACCGGCGATCATGCCGCAACAGCAGCGTCGATCGCCCGTCAACTCGGACTCACCGGCGACGTGATGACCGGCGCCGAACTCGATCGACTCGACGACAACGAACTCGTCGAACGGATCGGCGGGGTATCGGTGTTCGCCCGGGTCTCGCCGGAACACAAGATCCGCGTCGTGGCCGTCTTGCAGGCGCGAGGTGATGTTGTTGCGATGACTGGCGACGGGGTCAACGACGCTCCGGCGTTGAAGAAGGCCGACATCGGCATCGCGATGGGGATCACCGGTACCGACGTCACCAAACAAGCCGCGACGATGGTCCTCACCGACGACAACTTCGCCACGATCGTCAACGCCGTGCGGCGCGGCCGGACGATCTACGACAACATCGTCAAGTTCGTCCGCTTCCAACTGGCCACGACGCTCGGATTCGCGACCCTGTTCCTGCTCGCCGCGCTGTTCGGTATCGCCGACGGTAAACCGTTCACTGCGATCGCGATCCTGTGGGTCAACATCGTCATGGACGGCCCACCTGCGATGGCGCTCGGACTTGACCCGACCAGCCGCGACGTGATGCAACGACGACCGCGACCACGCACCGAACGAATCATCACCCGCCCACGCTGGCATGCCATCGGCCTGTCCGCCAGCGTGATGGCCATCGGCACCCTCGCCGTGCTCGCCCTCGGCCCAGGCGCCGAGCCAGCTGCGGGCACAGCCACCGTCGCAGGAACGATGGCGTTCAACACGTTCGTGCTGTTCCAGTTCTTCAACCTGCTGAACAGCCGCAGCGAAACCCACACCGTGTTCCACCGCAACACCCTCGCCAACCGATGGCTGTGGACCTCGTTGACCGGCGTGATCCTGCTGCAGATCGCAGTCACTCACCTCGGACCGTTGCAGCGCCTGTTCGACACCACCAGCGTCACCGCCGCCAACTGGGCCGTCTGCGTCCTGGTCGCGTCGACCGTGCTGTGGGTCGAAGAGGCCCGCAAGGCCATCCAGCGAACCCGCGCCACCTACCACAAGGAGACCCAGCCGTGAAGTGTCCCGCATGTCCCACCACATCACTCGTGATGACCGACCGGTCAGGTATCGAGATCGACTACTGCCCCGATTGCCGCGGCGTCTGGCTGGACCGCGGCGAACTCGACAAGATCATCGAGCGCGCCACTCCCGTTCCACCAGTCGCCCAACTCGCACCATCGGCGCGCCCGTATCCGGCCGACCGCCCGGTACCTGCCGGACGGCAGGCACGGGTGGGGCGTGACTTCGACGAGGACGACGTCGGTGACTTCGACGATGTCGATCGTCCCCGGCATCAACACGACTACACCAGCGACGGTCGCCCGACGAGCGAGCGCCGCAAGAGAGGTCTACTCGGTGACCTGTTCGACTTCTGACTGCGCGTCGCTCGGCTCGATCGGAGCGTGTTGAAGCAGCTCCTCGAACGCATCCGCTACGTCGCCGTCATCGCCGTCGCTGGGCTGACCGTCACCATGGCGGCGACGTTCGCGTGGGCGATCGCGAAGACGATCCGACTGCTCGGCACCCTTCTCGATGGCGGATGGCGGAGCGACCTGTCGATGGTCGACCTCCTCGAGGTCATCGACACCTACCTCCTCGCGATCGTGCAGCTGATCGTC
>JANNFQ010000403.1:0-8451 GCA_031380045.1 Acidimicrobiaceae bacterium | reverse complement strand
CGGTGCCTTCGTCGAACCATCGCGGCAACCACTCGTCGATCGCAGAATCGCGAATGATGCGCTGGTTCTCGGCCAGCGCGCGCTGCTCGTTCAGCCCGAACTGCTCGGGATACACGAACGGCAACCGCGTGGCGAGTGACGACGTCAGCACCAGCCGGGCGACACCGCCCACCGATCGGGTCGCAACGATGCGACCCTCCAAATGGCTGCGACGCACCAGCGCTGCATCAGCCGGATCGGTCACGTCGTACAGCGAGGTGATGGTGTCTTCCAACCCGCTCCACGGTTGGGTCACGACCAACAGCCGATCACCGTCGAGCAAGAGCTGATGCGTTCCCTGGGGCACGTCGAGCTGCCCGACGACTTTCGCGTCGGCCACATCGATGATCCGCACCCCGTCCTGACCGGCGACGAACACGTGCGTCCCGTTGGTCTCGACGATGTCCCCCTCATCGACGCCTGCCTCTTGGGTGTTCGTGCCCGAAAATGCCGGCACGGTGGTGGCTGCGGAAGCCGAGTCATCGCCGGCCCCACTAGCCCTCGGTGCCGCTGTGTCGGCGACGGCGGACTCCATCAGCACGCCGCGTCCGCCGTAGTAGAACGGCCCGCCACCCAAGCCCCACGCTGTCACGCGCGCCGACGCCTCGGTGCGCAGATATCCCAACAGGTCTGGGCAATCACTGAAGAAGCTCAGTCTCGAACTCCCGAAGCCTCCACCTTGAATCCCGGTCTGCGGATCGGGCTGCGGCCGTGTCGTGCCCGGCTCGGTCGGGTCGGATGTGTCGGTCGTGCCGTCCACCTTGGTCGAGTCGGGCGGTATCGATCGGCTGGTGGTGGGGGCGGCGTCGGGATCGTCGGCAATGCAGCCGGCAAGCATCAGGACAGAGACCGTGGCGATGGTGAGTGCTGCGCGCTTCATGCCCAGTTCGACGTCGGCCGGCGCCCGCGCAGTTCCCAAGAAGACGGGATATTGCCGTCGGCAAGAGGATGTGCGAATGGAGGCGAGGTTTCGTCGTAGTTTTCCTTGGGTAGCCGCCGACCATTCGTGTCTTGCCCAAGCTCTCGGTTCGCGGCACGCAAACCAGATGACAGCACTTCCGAGCACCCGCCCATCCAACGTGACCATCGAGGTCGTCTCACCTGTCGTCGATGGTGGCCAGTTCGCGTCGAAGGCAACCGTCGGCGAGTCGGTCTGCGTGACCGCCGATGTGTTCACATCCGGTCACGAGGTCGTCAGCGCCGCACTGCGATGGCGTGCCACGCCCAGCACGGGTTCCAGGTCTCGCGTCCGTTGGAACGAGCAACGCATGGTCATGAAGGTCAACGATCGCTTCACGGCGACGTTCGTTCCCGACGCGTTGGGGCGCTACCAGTTCGACATCGTCGGATGGGTCGACCACACCGAGACCTGGCGTCGACGAACGGTGAAGAAGCTGAACGCCGCAGTCGACGTGCGACTCGACCTGATGGCCGGGCAACTGCTGGTGCAGCAACTCGCCGATCGCGCAGCGGCGTCGAAGGCGAACGACGATGCCGGGCGCCTTCACCGGCTGGCCGAACAGCTGCGACAGGGGGACGGCTCCGACTTGGACAACGACTTGTGGACCGAGATCTTCTGGCGTCACGCCGATCGGCAACCAGCGGCCGGCCTGGCCCGCCCGCTGCCGCTCGATGTCGATCCGCAGGTCGCTCGATTCGGGGCATGGTACGAGTTCTTCCCACGCTCGCCCGTGGTGCCGGCGACCGGGCATCAGACACTGCGCGACGCCGTGCAGCGTCTGGACCACATTGCCGCGATGGGCTTCGACATCGTCTATTTACCACCGGTCAACCCCATTGGCGTCACGAATCGAAAGGGTCGGAACAACTCGGTGGTGGCTGCTGCGGACGATGTCGGTTGCCCTTGGGCCATCGGATCATCCGATGGCGGCCACCACGCCGTCGATCCAGCATTGGGGACCGTGGACGACGTCACGCACTTCGCGCAGGAGTGCGCGCGACGTGGCATGCAGTTGGCACTGGACATCGCCTTCCAGTGCTCGCCCGATCACCCCTGGGTCACCGAACATCCCGGCTGGTTCGGTCGTCGCGCCGATGGCTCCATCCAGTTCGCCGAGAACCCGCCGAAGCGGTACGAAGACATCTACCCGCTCGACTTCGAGACGGCCGAGTGGCGCGAGATGTGGGCCGCCTTGGCCGACGTGGTCCGGTTCTGGATCCATCGCGGTGTCACAGTGTTCAGGGTCGACAATCCACACACGAAGTCGCTGCCGTTCTGGGAGTGGGCGTTGGGCGAGTTGCGCACCGAGCATCCTCAGACCATCTTCTTGGCCGAGGCGTTCACGCGTCCGCGTGTGATGGAGCGTCTGGCCAAGGTGGGCTTCAACCAGTCGTACACCTACTTCACGTGGCGCCAGTCGGCGTGGGAGCTGAGCGACTACTTCACAGACCTGGCCCAGAGAACCGTCGACTACTTCCGTCCCAACGCATGGCCATCGACACCCGACATCTTGACCGAGCAACTGCAGCACGGTGGACGTGCAGCGTTCGTCGGTCGGGCGGTGCTGGCCGCAACGCTGTCACCGAGCTGGGGTATCTACGGTCCGGCATACGAACTGCAGGACGCGTTGCCGGTGCGTGCCGGATCTGAGGAGTACTTGGACTCCGAGAAGTATCAACTGCGTGAATGGGACCTGTCATCCGAGCGGTCGTTGGCCCCGCTGCTGACACGGCTGAACACGATCCGACGTGAACAGCCCGCCCTGCAGCACCTGCGCACGATCTGGTTCCATCTGACCGACAACCCGAACTTGTTGTGCTTCTCGAAGACCGATCCGGGTGGCATCGGCGCGCCGATCGTGGTGGTGGTCAACCTCGATCACGGCAACCGCCAGTTCGGGCATGTCGATCTGGACCTGGCCCGCATCGACCTGCCATACGGCGCCCAGTACGACGTGGTCGACCTGCTCGGTGGCGGCACGTACCGATGGTCGGCCAACAGAAACTTCGTCGACCTGGCGCCGTGGTCTGCCAACGCGCACATCTTCTCGATACGCGCGCTCGACACCGGGCAACCCAGCACCAGTCAGCCCAGCACCAGTCAGAACAGTCACTGATGACGTCAGACTGGTATCGCGACGCAGTGATCTACGAGTTGCACGTGCGTGCCTTCGCCGACTCGAACGGCGACGGCACGGGCGACTTCGAGGGGCTGACATCGAAGCTGGACTACCTCGCCGAACTGGGTGCCACCGCGTTGTGGCTGCTGCCGTTCTATCCGTCGCCACTGCGCGACGACGGGTACGACATCGCCGACTACCGCGTCGTGAATCCTGACTACGGCACGATGACCTCGTTCAAGCGCTTCCTGGCGGCTGCGCACCAACGCAACCTGAAGGTCATCACCGAGTTGGTCGTGAACCACACGTCCGATCAACACCTGTGGTTCCAGCGGTCACGACGCGCGCCACGTGGATCTCGATGGCGGAACTACTACGTGTGGACCGACGACCCGCAGCAGTACGCAGACGCCCGCATCATCTTCCAAGACTTCGAGCACTCGAACTGGACGTGGGATCCGGTGGCCGGCCAGTACTACTGGCATCGCTTCTACTCGCATCAACCCGACCTGAACTTCGACAACCCCGAGGTCGAGAGTGCGTTGATGGAGGTGCTGGAGCACTGGCTGGATCTCGGCGTCGATGGCCTGAGATTGGACGCAGTGCCGTACCTGTACGAGCGCGAGGGCACCAACTGCGAAAACCTGCCCGAGACGCACCAGTTCCTGAAGCGACTTCGCGCGCACATGGATGATCACTACGACGATCGGATGTTGCTGGCCGAAGCGAACCAGTGGCCCGAGGACGCCGCCGCCTACTTCGGTACGGGCGACGAGTGCCACATGAACTTTCACTTCCCGCTCATGCCGCGCATGTTCATGTCGGTGCAGATGGAGAATCGCGTCCCCATCGTCGACATCCTCGAGCAGACACCCGATCCGCCCGCGGGCGCTCAGTGGGCGACGTTCCTGCGCAACCACGACGAACTGACCCTCGAGATGGTGACCGACGAAGAGCGCGACCTGATGCTGCGCGCCTATGCGCGCGACTCGCAGATGCGCATCAACCTCGGCATCCGCCGACGTCTGGCGCCTCTGCTGGGCAATGATCGACGCAAGGTCGAACTGTTGAACGCATTGCTGTTCTCGCTGCCGGGCACGCCCGTCATCTACTACGGCGACGAGATCGGCATGGGCGACAACGTCTACCTTGGTGATCGCGACGGCGTCCGTACGCCCATGCAATGGTCGTCCGACCGCAACGGTGGCTTCTCGACCTGCAACCCGCACCGGCTGTACCTCCCATTGATCACCGAGCAGGGCTTTCACTATGAGAGCGTCAACGTCGAGGCGCAGTCCCAGACGAACGCGTCGCTGCTGTCGTGGATGAAGCAACTCATCGCGCTTCGCAAGCGCCTGCCCGTCCTTGGCCGGGGCGACATCAAGATCCTGGATCCCGAGAACCCTCACGTGCTGGCGTTCGTCCGAACGCTTGACGGCGAGCAGCCCTTCCTGTGCGTGGCCAATCTGTCGCGCCTGGCGCAGCACGTCGAGATCGACCTGCGCACCCACATGGGCTTCACCCCTGTCGAGGTCTTCGGACGGACGAAGTTCGCGGCCGTCGCCGAGGGCGCCTACCACCTCACCCTTGCGCCGTATGGATTCTTCTGGTTCGTGCTCGATCCACCGGCCACCACTACTCAGGATGAAGCACCGGTTGTTCACCTCGCAGGCGCTTGGCGCGACGTCATTCGTCGTCGCCCGGCGCTGGCGCGGGCGCTGTCGTTGTGGCTTCCGGATCGCCGATGGTTCTCGGCGAAGGAACGCGTCCTGCGCGAAGTAGCCGTCGAGGAGATCATCCCCCTACGCGACAGCGAGCCCGAGGTCGCGCTGATCATCGCCCGCGCATCGTTCACCGAGGGCGAGGATCAGCGCTACTCGGTTCCGGTGCTGCACGCCACGGGTCAACTGGCGGTGACTGCAGCGAACGTGCATCCGGGGGCGGTCATCGCCCGCCTGGACGACGGCGTGCTGTTGGACGCCATGGCCGTACCCGAAGGCGTTCATGCTATCGCCGCAGCGGCGCTGACGAAGAAGGTACGTCGCGGCCGGCACGGCGCCGCGCAGGGAATGCCCCGCCGATCGGGGCTGGTCCGCAACATGGCGGCGGTGCCCGACATCCATGTGCTCAGTGCCG
This sequence comes from Acidimicrobiaceae bacterium, assembly GCA_031380045.1. Taxonomy (GTDB): domain Bacteria; phylum Actinomycetota; class Acidimicrobiia; order Acidimicrobiales; family Ilumatobacteraceae; genus VFMC01. The sequence continues at coordinate 3,196 of JANNFQ010000403.1, read as the reverse complement.
AACAGTCGAACTCGTCGGCCATTCTGGGCGGCACTCTGATCGCGAAGTTGGTCAGGCGACTCGAGCCGTCGCGCAACCCCGACGTGGATCTGCCCGATCAGTTGACACGGGCTGGATTCGCGCACGCCCCCGGCCTGGCTGCGACCCTGGAAGTGGATCTGGCCGGCGAGAGCGAATCGGCATCGGCGTTGATCGTGCACGACGCCGTCACGAACGAGGGCGACCTGTGGGCGTGGACGCAGGATCTGCTGTCACGCGAGATCGACCTGCGGGCCGAGACGCTGCTGTCGGGCGACGATCATCACGACTCGTCTGCGTTGGCCATGGCCGGGCTGTTGGGTCGCCGCACCGCACAGCTGCATGTTGCCCTGGCCAACATCGGCGACGGCTCGAACGAGTTCTCGCCGCAGGCCTACACGCTGTTGTACCAACGCTCGCTGCTGCAAAGCCTGCGGGGCGGGCTGCGCGCCACACAACGCGCCTTCCGTCGGCCCACCGCAGCGGCACAGCGCGGCATGGGCGACGACGCGGCCGCGCACCTTGCCGCCGTGCGCCGGCATCCCGATGAGATCTTGGCCAGGTTCGAGCGGTTGCGTAACACCAAGATCCACGCCAGCCGCATTCGCATCCACGGCGACCTGCATCTCGGTCAGATCCTGTGGACCGGCCACGACATCGTGTTCATCGATTTCGAGGGTGAGCCGAGTCGTTCGATGAGCCAGCGTCTGATCAAACGTTCGCCCCTGGTCGATGTCGCCGGCTTGTTGCGGTCCATCGACTACGCCGGCCGCAGCGCCGTCGTCACTGCTGTAGATCGTGGTGTCATCCCCGAGCTCGCGACTGATGCTCTCGATCAATGGCGACGGACCTGGGTCAGCACGATGCAACAACGCCTACTGGACGAATACGTGATGGAGATCGCGCCGTCGGGTCTGGTGCCCGACGAACGCGCCGACGTGCAGTTGCTGCTGGATCTCTTCGTACTCGAGAAGGCCTTCTACGAGATCCGCTACGAGCTGGCCAATCGTCCCGAATGGGTGTCGTGGCCACTGGCAGCAGTCGCCGAACTGATGGTGCCTGCCCGCAAAGCCGCCGGTCGATGAGCGGGCAGACCGCCACCGCCTTGTCCGACGGCGATCTGTACCTGTTCAACGAAGGCACGCATCGTCGGCTGCATCAGTTCCTGGGCGCGCACGTCATCGACGACGGCGTGCGATTCGCGGTGTGGGCGCCCAGCGCCCGCGAGGTGCGCGTGGTCTGCTCGGCCGATGGGTGGCGCGAGCACCAACTGCGTCCGGCGCAATCATCGGGCGTCTGGTGCGCGTGGATGAGCGGTGCCACGTTCGGCGATCGCTACCGCTTCAAGATCCTGGGGGCAGACGGCGCGTGGACCGACAAGAGCGACCCCGTCGCCGCTGCCACATGCCCGCCACCGTCCAGCGATTGTGTGGTGACCGATCTGACGTACCAGTGGGACGATGGCCAGTGGATGTCCACGCGAGGTCGTCGGGTGGCAATGGACGCGGCCATCTCGATCTACGAGGTCCACCTCGGTTCGTGGGGACGGACGATGCCCACCGGCGGACGGTTCCCACGCTACGACGAACTGGCCGACCCGATGGCCGACCACGCGCTGGCGCACGGGTTCACGCATGTGGAACTGCTGCCGATCATGGAGCACCCGTTCTACGGTTCGTGGGGCTACCAGACCACGGGCTACTTCGCTCCGACCGCTCGCTACGGCGGGCCGATCGACTTGATGCGCATGATCGACCGACTGCACCAGCGAGGTGTCGGCGTCATCTTGGACTGGGTGCCATCGCACTTCCCCACCGACAGCCACGGCCTGGATCGCTTCGACGGCACCCACCTGTACGACCACGCCGATCCGCGCCAGGGCTTTCATCCCGATTGGCAATCGGCGATCTTCAACTACGGCCGCAACGAGGTCAGATCGTTCCTGATCTCGAGTGGGGTCTGCTGGCTGGAGCGATTCCATGCGGACGGGCTGCGTGTCGACGCCGTCGCGTCGATGCTGTACCTCGACTACTCGCGTTCCGAGGGTGAGTGGATCCCGAACCAGTACGGCGGACGCGAGAACCTGGAAGCCATCCTGTTCCTTCGACAACTGAACGAGGCCGTCTACGCCGAGTTCCCTGACATCGCTACGTTCGCCGAGGAATCGACCGCGTGGCCGATGGTCAGCCGGCCGACGTACATCGGCGGTCTGGGCTTCGGATACAAGTGGGACATGGGTTGGATGCACGACACCCTGCAGTACCTGCAGACCGAACCGGTGCATCGCAAGTGGCACCACGGCGACGTCACGTTCCGATCGGTGTACGCGTCGTCCGAGCACTTCGTGTTGCCGCTGAGCCACGACGAGGTCGTGCACGGCAAGGGTTCGCTGCTGGGCAAGATGCCCGGCGACCAGTGGCAGCAGTTCGCCAACCTGCGGCTGCTGTACGCGATGCAATGGGCGCAGCCCGGTTAGAAGCTGTTGTTCATGGGCGCCGAGCTGGCGACGCGTTCCGAATGGGCACACGAGTCCACGCTGGACTGGTCGCTGCACGACGCACCGAATCACGCCGGCATTCGCACGCTGATCCACGATCTCAACCACCAGTACGTCACCGAGCCGGCGCTGCACTTGGGCGACTGTGATGCCAACGGGATGCGCTGGATCGAGGCGGGCGATTCGGATCAGAGCGTGTATGCCTTTCTGCGGTTGGATCCTGCGCACGCCGAACGACCGGTGCTGGTGGTCATCAACGCCACTCCTGTGCCACGGCACAACTATCGCCTCGGCGTGCCGGTCGATGGCACGTGGGTCGAGCTGGTGAACACCGACGCCCAAGCGTACGGCGGGAGTGGGATCGGCAACTACGGCTCGGTCGGCACCGTGCCGGTGGACTCGCACGGCTTCAACCGTTCATTGATGCTGTCGTTGCCACCGCTGGCCGCCGTGTTCCTGGCACCGGCGATCTGACGATCCCAGCCCAGTCAGCGGGCGCGGTCGGTCGCCAGAACGACAGCGCTGCGTGGCGGCAGCTCGGCGTGAAAGTCGCGCACGACGACCGATTGATCGGTGGTCAGCATCATCGTGCCGACCGCAGCCACTTGCAGTCGTTCATGCCTCGATCCTGGAGGGCACGAGCAAAGCAACCGGGTACTGCGCCAGCAATGCATCCATGCG
>JANNFQ010000125.1:0-4720 GCA_031380045.1 Acidimicrobiaceae bacterium | reverse complement strand
GCCGACGAGCAGCAGGCTGCCGCCTGGCGCCGGACACGAGATGCCAGTCGTCACCTGGCCGATCATCTGGGTGACGTTCCGGCGATCGTGTTGTTCCTGCAGCCGCTCATTCCGTGGGCGCCCAGCGACGCCGACGGACCCATGGACATCGGCCGCCTGGATGCCAGCGTGTATCCGGCCGTGCAGAACTTCTGCGTGGCAGCGCGCGCCTTGGGTCTGGGCACTGCGCTGACCACCGTCATTCGGATCCACAACGACGAGGTGTTGGCGGCATTGGGCGTGCCGGCCGGCAGGTTCGAGATCGCCGCGCTGACGCCCGTCGGCTACCCCACGGGTCGCTTCGGCATCGCTGCGCGCAAGCCGTCCACAGCCGTCACGCACTGGAACACGTGGGGCGACAAGCGCCGAACTTAGCGTGACCGGATGCGCCGTGGTCCGAGGGCTCGAAGGCCTCAACCGGACAAGCTGACGATCCGGATGTGTGCTTTCTCGGGAAAACGGGCATGACCCTTCTTGGGACACGTGTGAACCGGTTGCACATGCCCCTCGAGCGATGCGTCAGGAGGCGGTCGTGAACTACGAATCTCTACCACTGATCGTCGCGTTCGCCGTGATCGTCGGTCTTGCGCTGGTCATCGTCACGACAAGGCGCTCGTCCAGCGCGGCCAACCGACGCCTGAGCGCCGACCGCGCCGATCTGCATGCACAGTTGGCTCGAGCCGATGCCCGCAGCATGTTGTTGCTCGGCCCCACCGCGGCCGGCCAGGTGGCCGCTGAATGGTGGGAGTACGACACCATCTCAGGTGAAGTGACGGGCGCGGCGGAATCATGGTTGCGGCTGCGCCTTTCGGGCAAGCCGCAGCCCGACGATCTGATCGCCGGTCCCGAGCTGCTGCATCCCGACGATTGTGCGAAGGCGTGGGCGATGATCGACGGACCGTACAACGGGTCGCGCAGCGAGACGTTGCGACTTGTCCGCGACGATCTGCCCACGCGGTGGATTGAAGTGGCAGCCATGCCGATGGTCGATCATCCTCATCGGGTCGTCGGCGTGACCCTGGACGTGACCGCTCACAAGGCGGCGGAGCACGACCTGCTGCATCGGCTGGAGAACGACGAGTTGACCGGATGCAGCAATCGCGCCGGGTTGACTCGCGTGTTGAACCAAACGTTGGCCGCGGGCGAACCGTTCGCTCTGCTCTTGTTGGATCTCGACCACTTCGCAGACATCAACGTCACCTTGGGCCATTCGGCGGGCGACCATGTGCTGGTGTCGGTCGCCAGACGGTTCTCGTGGACGCTGGGTCGCCACGACGTGCTGGCGCGGCTGGGTGGCGACGAGTTCGCAGTCGTCGTGCGACCATCCGGGCCGCACGGAACGATTGATGCAACAGCCGCCGCTGCAGAGCTGGTCGAAGTGCTGGCCATTCCGGTGGAGGTCAACGGCTCGGCCATTCGGGCGCAAGTGAGCGTCGGCGTAGTGGTTGCTCCCGACGACGGTGACGATGTCGACACCTTGCTGCGCCGAGCCGATCTCGCGCTTCATCGAGCCAAACAGCAAGGCTGCACCTGGGTGCGATTCGAGGCCGACGACGAATCGGCCGCGACGCGACGCCTGAAGTTGTCGGAAAGTCTGCCGATGGCATTGGCTGACCCGTCGTCGGCCTCGAATGGCTTCCAGGTTCACTTCCAGCCGATCATCGATCTCGGCTTCGACGGAGTGTGCTCGGTCGAAGCGTTGGCGCGTTGGCACCACCGCGCGCTGGGCGCCATCCCGCCGATCGAGTTCGTCGCTCTGGCGGAACGGTGCGGGTTGGGCTTGCAGCTCTTCCGTATCGTGCTGGGCCGATCATTGGGCCAGCTGGCTCTGTGGCGTTCAGCAAACCTGGTGCACTCGATCGCGGTCAACGTGTCGCCGCACCAACTGACCGACCCCGCACTGTTCGGTGTCGTCGCCGACGCGCTGATCGCCGCCGACTTACCGCCCGGCGCGCTCACCCTCGAGATCACCGAGAACGCGATGATCGAATCTGGCGAGGCAACGGCCACACTGCGCCGTCTGCACGAACTCGGTGTACGACTGGCCATCGACGATTTTGGAACGCGCTACTCGTCACTCGGCAACCTGCGGTTGCTGCACATCGATGTGCTGAAGCTCGATCGTTCCTTCGTCACGGGCATGGCGACCGAGCCGCGTCACGCCTCGCTGGTGTCGTTGGCCGTGGGTACGGCGCACGGGTTGGGTCTGACAGTGGTGGCCGAGGGCGTCGAGGACGCAGACACACTGGCCATGTTGCGACAGCACGAATGCGACGCCGCGCAGGGCTATCACATTGCTGGGCCGGCGCCCGCGAACGTCATCACCGAATGGCTCGAGCGGCGACACAAGTCAGGCACGCAGCGCCAGACGGTTCCGGCAGATGGTGCCGAGATCGGGTCATCCAGCCCCAATCGCTGACGCGAGTACGTTGTGCCCGCATGGGGATCAACACGGTGTCGGACATCATTCGCGTGCATGGGGTTCAGCGCGCTGATCATCCAGCGCTCATCCTGGGCAACCAGACGATCAGCTGGGGCCAGTTGTACGAGCGGTCGCGTCGCGTGGCCAACCTGTTGGCCGCTGCTGGAGTCGGCAGCGAAGATCGGGTGGCATTCCTGGACAAGAATGGCATCGAACACTTCGAGGTGTTCTACGGCGCGGCGCTGCTGAACGCAGTCTGTGTCGACGTCAACTGGCGCCTTGCCGCACCAGAGGTCGAGTACATCGTCAACGATGCGCAGGCCAAGGTCTTGGTCGTTGGTGCCGACTTCCTACCCATTCTCCAGGCCATCGCCCCCAACCTGACGAGCGCTACGACCGTGCTGGTCATCTCCGAGGCCGGAGCCGGCGGGGTTGGCGGTTTCTCCGACTACGAGACCACAGTTGCCGCTCACCCGGCGACCGATCCGGGCACGGGTGCCACGTCGGACGACATCGCGTTTCAGTTGTACTCCAGCGGCACCACCGGACGGCCGAAGGGCGTCATGCTGACCAACGCCAACTTCTTCGGCTTGCTGCCGGTGGCACGCGAGATCTGGGAGTTCGACGAAGACACCGTCAACTTGGTGGCCATGCCGTTGTTCCACATCGGTGGTGGCGGTTGGGCGGTGGCCGGCATGTACAACGGCTGCACCAGCGTCATCGTGCGTGACCTCGATCCGGCTGCGCTCATCCGCCTGTTCGGCGAGCGAGGAATCACCCACGCGTTCCTGGTGCCCGCCGTGCTGCAGTTCATGCTGATGGTGCCGGGTGTCGACGACGCCGACTACTCGACATTGAAGGTCTTTGCCTACGGCGCGTCACCGATCAGCGAACAGGTGTTGGCGCGCAGCGTCAGGATGTTCAAGTGCAAGTTCTGGCAGGCCTACGGGCTGACCGAGACCACCGGAACGGTGGTGAACCTGCCGCCCGAAGATCACGACCCTGACGGCCCCAACAAGCACCGCTTGCGTAGCTGCGGTGTGGCCGGCCCAGGTGTGGAGTTGCGCATCGTCGACACCGACACCATGGCCGACCTGGCGACCGGCGAGGTGGGCGAGATCTGGATCAGGTCGCCGCAGGTGATGAAGGGCTACTGGAACATGCCCGAAGAAACCGAGAAGGCCATCACCGCCGACGGTTGGTTCCGCAGCGGCGACGCCGGCTTCATGGATGACGACGGCTACCTGTTCATCCACGACCGTGTGAAGGACATGATCGTCAGTGGCGGCGAGAACGTGTACCCGGCGGAGGTCGAGAACGTGTTGATGGCACACGCAGGCATCGCCGACGTCGCAGTCATCGGGGTGCCACATGACAAGTGGGGCGAGACCGCCAAGGCAATCGTGGTGAAGGCACCCGGCAGTGATGTCAGCGAGCAGGACGTGATCGACTACGCCCGTGAACACCTGGCCAGGTTCAAGTGCCCGACGTCGGTCGACTGGATCGACGCTTTGCCCAGGAACCCCAGCGGCAAGATCCTGAAGAAGGACCTGCGTGCGCCGTACTGGGAGGGCCGTACGCGGAACGTAAATTAGCAGCTTGCGGGCCTCGACATACCGCTCCCCATCGCGGTGACCACCTTGATGTGATCGCCTTGGTTGATCGAGCGTTCGTCTGTACGGCCGGGTGGCCGCGAGGGCCAGCCGTCGTGGCTCCCAGTTGCTCGATCAGTGATCGTCGAGCAGCTCGTGCGCCCAGGTCGTGAAGTAGAGGCGAGTGGTCGCTGCGTCGCTGGCGCGCTCCGGGTATCGGTCGTCAGCGATGCGGTCGATTCGTTCGAAGGCCTCGGCAATGGCGCTGACGCTGAGGCCGGCGTCCATTGTGAGCGCCGAGTCGATGCAGGTCTGCTGCCCGACGAGATGAGCGAGTGCATGCAGGTCGGTGTAGTCGCGGGCTTCGAGTCGATCGACGATCGCCAGCACCTTGCGTGCGGCGAGGTCGAGGGGTGCAAGTACTGGAATGCCGTCGATTGCGGTTGGGGGTTCGAGGAGGGGTGAGTCGACGGCGAGGTCGAGCTCGACGGTGTCCTCGTCGTGGTCGAAGATGAATCGACAGAATGTTGGATGGCGCCGAATGGTCTGGAGTGTCCAACCCGCTCGCTGCACTGCTTCGGTGAATGCATCGGCGAGCAGGTCGACGGTGCCAGGTGTCGGTCCTGGTGTGGCGGCGATGAACGCGTCGAGGTCCCGCGTATCGCGG
>JANNFQ010000368.1:0-14197 GCA_031380045.1 Acidimicrobiaceae bacterium | reverse complement strand
CAGCACCGGGGTGAAGCCAGGCAGAACACCCGTGTAGTGCTGCATGCGGGGGTCGTCGGGGCCGCTGGCCTCGCGAGGATCGATGGCCTGGTCGGTGTAGCCGAACAGCGCCGGTCGATACCCGGCACGCATCGCTGCCTTGGCCACGTTGTCGATGCGTGCATCCAGCGGCGTGCCGTTGGCGACGACACGATTGTTCATCTGATACGTGCCCGTGTACAGGCACGCTCGGCCGGGTGCACACGGAGCCGCCTGGCTGTAGTGCCTGGAGAATCGCACGCCGTTGGCGGCCAAATGGTCGAGCGCGGGTGTCTGCACCAGCGGATGGCCACCGACCCCCAGGCAGTCGCCGCGGAACTGATCGAGCGTGATGAAGAGCACGTTCATGCGTGCCCGACCCTAACGCTGTCAGCCGACGGGCTCGGCGTGGGTGCCTTGCGCCCGCACGGCCTGGATGGCCTGGACGACTTGTTGCACCGAGGGGTTGACCAGGCCGACGTTGCCCACCATCACGGTGGGAACTGTCTCGTTGCCGCGGGCGATGGAGCGCACTGTGGCCGCCCCCGACTGGTCGTCCCAGATGTTGACCAGGCGATGGTCGATGTCGTGGTGCGCCAATTGGCGCAGCAAGCTGCCGCAATAGCCGCAGCCCGGCCGCCAGTACACGGTGATCTCAGGGATCTCAGGGATCTCAGCGGCGGCCACCACAGGCAGGCGCGGGTGGCTGGAAGCACTCGTTTTGTTCACGGCACGTGTCAACCGTGGTGGTGGCGCAATCTGTTCCCGATCGCGCGTGCACTTTCCCGCAGGTTGCCGTATTCTGTTCGCGGTGAGGCGGACACTCTGCGTGGTGGTGGCACTGGTTTCGGCGTGGTCGGGGCTGGTCGCGTCGACGCCCGCGCACGCCATGCCGTCGATCCCCGAGGTGCAGCGATGCATCGCCCGGCCCGAGTTGTGGCGAGGCGCGACCGGCGGTGGCGTGAAGTGCTTGCAGTTCACGCTGATCCTGATGGGGTACCCGGTGCTGTACTCGGGCACCTACGACCTGCCCACCGAAAACGCCATCCGCTGGTTCCAGGCCACGCACCCGCCGCTGGTTGCCGATGGCAGGGCAGGCGAGCAGACCCTGGTGATGCTGGGGATCGATGCGACGACGAACGGGTTTCCTCCGGGCAGCACCGCCAGCACCGAGGGCCTGGCCACCACTGCAGCCACAACGCCGGCGCCGTTCGTGTGCCTGGCCGATGCGCAGATCGATCCGAACGAGCGCGGCATCTCGGTCACTTGCATGCAGCGACGGCTGACCGAGTTGGGCTACTACAAGGGGTCCATCACCGGGTTACACGACAAGGCGTCGATGGACGCGGTGAAGGCGTTCCAGAAGGCCACCCCACCGCTGCAGGTCGATGGCAAGGCCGGCCCGCGCACGTTGGCGGCCATGGGCATCTGGAGTGGCATCAGCACCGGCAACGTGGGCGCCACCGGTCCAGGGCCGTTCCCGGCCCCCGTGCAGGACCTGCCGTTCTGGAACCTGACGGCTGGCGGCATTCCCTTCTACAACAAGGGCACCGCCTGCACGCCGACCGAAGCCGCCGTCATCGCGGCAGAGTTCGCCAACGATGGCGCCGATGCGGCCACGCAGCAGTGGGCCGTGTACATCGCCTCACGCGAGGGCGGTTGCCGGTACGACGCTGTCAACCTGAACCTGCGCACCAAGGACGACTCGCACTGCACGTTCCAGCTGAACGTGCTGGCGGGCATGTTCGAGCCTCATGGCGCGTTGGGTCGCCGCGGCTGGACGCCCGACCTGGTCAAGACTTCGCTGCAGGCGTGCGCAGACGCGGCCAGCGACCTGTGGGTGTTCTGCGGCCGTGGACCGTGGACGCCGCCGTACTCATGCGTGCCGCCATGGGACGGGTCGACCATCGGCCAGCCACCGGCCAACCTGCCCGAGACGACCACGACCACCACCGTGCCCGACCAGAGCGCCACCAGCTCGTCGCTGCCGTTCGAACCACCGGTGCCCAGCCTTCCCGTGATCACCGCGCCCAGCATCCCGGTGCCCACAGCGCCCGACCCGGTGAACACCACGATCCCCGCTTGATGGTCGGGACTGGGCTCCGCTTCGCTTCGCCTGCTCCCTCCATGCCGGGCTCGTGGTCCGTTGGCTCGCTGTCGCTCGCAGGGGCAGTTGCTACTGCCAGGCGGCGGGGCGATCGAGGTGGTCGGTCACCGAGCAGTCGGGTTCGAACACCAGGAAACGGTCGAAGCCGCGCAAGAACCAACGGTCGTGGGTGACGGCGATGACGGTGCCGCGATACTCGGCCAGGCCGGCCTCGAGGGCCTCGGCCGAGACCAGGTCGAGGTTGTCGGTCGGCTCGTCCAGCAGCAGCAGCGTCGCGCCGGTCAGCTCCAGCAGCAGGATCTGGAATCGTGCCTGCTGGCCGCCGCTCAACGTCTCGAATCGTTGGTCGGCGCAACCCTGCAGCTCGTAGCGACGCAACATGCCCATGCCAGGGCCGCGCACCACATCGTGGCGATGCAAGATCTCCAGCAGCGAACTGCCGACCCAGTCGGGATGCTCGTGGGTCTGGTTGAAGTGCCCCGCCACCACGCCGGCGCCCAGCCGCACGATTCCGTCGTGCACGACGGTGTCGTCTCCGGCCAGCAGCCGCAGGAAGTGGCTCTTGCCAGCTCCGTTGCCACCCAGCACAGCCACCCGTTCGCCGTACCAGATCTCGGCATCGAACGGATCGGTCAGGCCGTGCAGCTCCAGTTGCTGCACCGCGAGTGCGCGCTTGCCCGTGCGCGCCCCCGTGAGGCGAACGTCGATCTTCTGATCGCGCACAGTGTCGGGCTTGTCGTTCTTCTCCAGGAACTGGCGCAGCCGGCTCTCGGCCGCCTTCAGCCGGGGCGCGAAGGTGTCGCTGATCTTGGCCCGGCGGCGCATCTCGGCGACCAGTTCTTCCAGTTTCTTGCGCTCGTCCTCGTACAGCGACAGGTTGTGCTCGCGCCGTTCCAGGTGGGCCTGGCGAGCCTCGTGGTAGCCGGCGAACTTGCCGCCGTGCGTCCATGCCCCGTTGGCCTCGACGGTGACGATCTTGGTGGCGGTCGCGGCCAGCAGTTCGCGGTCATGGCTGACGTACAGGATGGTCTTCTTGCTCGACCGCAGCTCGTCCTCCAGCCATCGCTTGCCGGGCACGTCCAGGAAGTTGTCGGGCTCGTCCAGCAGCAACACGTCGAACTCGCTGCGCAGGATGGCCTCGAGCGCCACCCGCTTTTGTTCGCCGCCGCTGAAGGTGCGCAACGGTCGGTCGGCCAGGTCGGGATACGACTCGTCCAGAGCGCGCGTGCAGCACGTGTCCCAGAACACCTCGGCGTCGTAGCCGCCGGCGTCGCCCCACTCGGCCAGGGCCGAGGCGTAGCGCATGGGTTCCGCCGCTGCTGCCAGCTCGGCCGCAGCCAGGCGTTCGGCGGCGCGCTGGACACGACGTGGCGCCAATGAGATGAGGAGATCGCGCACGGTTGCGTCGCCGTGGCCGACCAGTTGACTCATCACGCCGAGGTGCCCATCGATCGAGATGGTGCCGGTGGTGGGGGCGATCTGGCCGCTGATCAGACGGATCAGCGTGCTCTTGCCCACGCCGTTGGCGCCGACCAGCGCCACCCGGTCGCCCAGGCCGACCGAGAAGCTGACGTCGCGCAGCAGCTCGGCGCCGCCCGGGCGCGACCAGCCCACGTGACTCACTTGGATCGAACCCATGGCGCGCCGAGTGTAGAAGCGAGCTGGCGTCGGCCGGCGGGTGTTTCCCGCACGCATTCCCGGTGGGAGCGCTGGAGGTGCTGCGGTATCATCACGGCCTGCACTGGAGAGGTGCCAGAGCCAGGTCGAATGGACCGCACTGCTAATGCGGGGACCACCTCAAAGTGGTCCGTGGGTTCAAATCCCACCCTCTCCGCCACGTCGACAGCCCGATGGTCTCGCCATCGGGCTGTCGCCGTCTTGGGGGCCGCCCGGGCATGATGTGGCGCCAAGGCTGACGATTCTTTCTGCGGCCCTAGCACGTGCGACGCGCTCGAGACGGCCGTCGCGCGTTGCAATCGTATGACGATCGGAGTAAACACTCGACACCTTCGTTTCGAACAACCATTCAGATTTGTTCGGAGGTCGGGCGGACACCACTTATGTACGACGACGACACCGACAACGAGCGCGACTTCTGGCGGGACGAGCCCACGCGCCGGCTGAGCCGCCTTCCGTTGCGCCCTGCCGCCCGGCGGCCCGTGGCCCAGCGTCTTGATGCCCGGGGCCGGACGCCGTCGATCGTCGATGGCAAGGTTGATCGCAGCCGCCAGCACATTCCCGTCATCACCACTCCCGGCGGTCCGGCTCGGCGTCCGCTCGACCCGTTCCTGAAGCGGTTGGGTCTGATCGTGTGCGTGGGTGTTGGCATGATGCCCATCGCCTACACCCTGCGTCAGGGTGCCGGTGATGTGTTCCAGACGGCACCCACCGGTGGCGCTGTAGCGGTGCCGGTGCTCAGCGAGACGGTCGGTTCGGCCATCACTCCTTCCCTCGAGGCGGATGTTGCGCCCGCGCAAGACGCGCTGGCGATGGTGGAGCTCACGCCGACCACGGTGTTCGACATCGACGCACTGCCACCTGCCACGCCGGTGAACGGAGTCGGGACCGATTCAGTTGCAACGAAAGCTCCCGCCACGTCTGTGGCGTCGGCAGCCACGCCGGCGCCGGCCAGCAGAACAGCAGCGGTCACGACCCCTGCGACCGAGGTTGCCAGTAGCGCTCCACGGACGCAGCTCACTGCGTCGCCGGTCTGTTCGAAGAGCTACGAAGTGGTCGGCGGCGACTACTGGATCCTCATCGCTCAGAAGGTCGGCGTCAGCACCAAGGATCTGCTGGTGGCCAATGGTGCGACCACGGCCACGGGGTTGTTCCCGGGCCGCGCCATCTGCCTGCCGAAGAACGCGACCACGCCCGCCACCGTCGCGCCGCCCACCGCAGCTGCCGCGCCCAACACGCCGACCAAGACTGCGCCGGCCACCAGCAAACCCGTCACTACGGCGGCTCCCACCACCACGGCTCCCACCCCCACGGTGCCGCGTCGTGTCTACTCGGCTGCCGAGGTCGAGACGATCATCCGCGAGGTGTGGCCAGATGATCTCGAGGACGAGGCGGTGCGCATCGCCCGACGCGAGAGCAACCTGCAGCCAACTGCCCGCAATGCGTGCTGCTACGGCCTGTTCCAGATCTACTGGTCGGTCCACAAGGGTTGGCTGGCGCAGATGGGCATCACCAGCGCCGAGCAGTTGTTCGACCCGGCGGTCGCTGCGAAAGCCGGGTTGGCGCTGTACCAGCGCTCTGGCGGCTGGGGTCCCTGGGTCATCTGAGCCCTGGCGGCGCTGTCGCCCCAGCGGGTGCCGCAACCTCGGTCTTGACATCAGATCCTGAGGCGCGAAGCTAGTGGTGTACCAGCAGATGCAAAAGGCAAATGCCAGACACGCAATGCCAGCCAAGCGATTGCCAGCCAAGCGATTCGAGGTACTGCCAATGACCGTCGGAACGAACGAGCGCTCACCGCCTCGCTGAGCGCAGCGATCAGCTGCGCTCACCGACACCTTGGTCGGTGCCGCTGGTGACGTCCGTTTTCCAGGAGCGGCGCGACCGATCTGCGAGCGACAAGGTTCGAGAACGCCGGGACTGTCCCGGTTCGCTGCCGAGGGTCCACCCCGTTCCCCCACACGACACGGTCGTACAGGGCACTGTCCAGGTCACAACAGAGAATCAGGCACGGGGGTCCCCATCGAGGGGCCCCCGTTGTCGTTCCGTGTTCTGGTCGCGAGGTCTCACCGAACTCTTGTCGCAGAGGGATGGGTCGTCCGGCACCGAACCTGGTTCGCTGACCGCGGTTGAGCATTCCATTCTCCTTACAGGTGAACGAAGTGGATGTACAGGGGGCTTCCGGAGCCGACCGGCCCCATCGGGTCAGTCCGCAGTCTCGGGGCCGCCGGCGTCCTTCTGCAGGGATGCTGTTTGCACGGCCGAGTCGGTGGCGCTGACGATCACTGTCACATCCAGCGCGTTGGTATCGGTGTAGTACAGGCTGAAGTCGCTGACGGGGAAGTGATCGACCGCGCCGCTGTTGTCGAAGTGGGCGACGCGTTGTCCGCCGGCCGGAATCGTGAAGGTGGCGGGAAGCTGCGCGAAGTAGTTCTCGGTGATGTTCGTGGTCGAGTCGGTGAACGTGTAGAAGACCTCGAATGCCGTCAGCGGCGCAGTTCCTGAGTTGGTCAATGCGATCTCGAGGTGGTCGGTGACTGCCTTGCCTGCAGCATCCACGTTGTTCTCGACGAGGACCGAGTCGATCTTCAGGGCCTGGACGGTTGACGTGTTGACGATCGGGTTGTCGGCGACAGGAAGGATCTGCGCCCCGCTTGCCGCCTGAGTGGTGGCGGTCGGTCCAGCAGAGCTTCCTCCGCACGCTGCCAGCGCGGCTCCACCGGTGATGAGGACGACGGCGAGAAATGACGCGCGCGCGCGGGAGGCGTGGTGGGTGGGGTTCATTGGGTCCCTCCTTGGGGGATGGTGGGTTGACGCCGGAAGCTGTGGCGCAGGCCGGCGAAGAGCGCGGCCGAGTAGGCGACCAGCCAGCCGATGTCGTTGCGTGTCTGGCCGAGCAACCAGGGGAGGCTGTACGGGCGGTAGCGCTCTTTGACATCGGTCATGCCGAAGGCAAACCGCTCGAAGTGCTTGGCGAGCGACGCCTCTTCCGTCCAGGTGCGGATGCGTTCGTACGTGGTGAAGTGGGTGAGGATCTGCACTTCGCCGTCGTGGTTCAGACCGAGCGCCTTGAACAGCCCGCCGGGCACCTGATTGTCGGCATCCATGGTGTCGCCGATCTGGGGCAGGACGAGCACCACGATCAGCCAGATGCCGAGCGCGATCATCAGCCCGTTGGCGGCGACTCGTGACTTGGCGGTGGCGATGGCACCCAGGCAGTAGAAGGCGCCCATGTAGACGATGGCGGCGATGTAGCCGAGCAGCAGCTTGAGGGCCTGGGTGGCGTTGATCCAGTCGTGACCGATGATGCCGACGCAGATGACCCCGACGAATGCGGTGACCGCCACCAGGGTGGCGAACAGCCCGACTGCACCGAGCAGGCTGCCGGTCGCCAGTTCGCCGGAAGTGACCGGTCGAGACCTGATCAGTGGCAGTGTTCGATTGGCTCGCTCTCGAGAAACGGTCAGGTATCCGAGTGCAATGGCGATGACCGCTCCGATGATCTCGAGATACTCCATCGCGCCTCGCAGCAGCGACAGTGCGGCCAGCGGGGATGGGGCGATGCGGTCAAGCCCGTTGGCCTGTGCGGCAGCGCGGTAGGCCTGGTAGCCGGCCAGCTTGCCGGCATAGTCGACCGATGCGATGTAGACCGAGACTGCGGTGACGGTGACCACGATGCCCAGCAGAACCAGCAGGATCCTGCTGCGCACCGCAGCGCGGTACTCGTGTCTGGCGAGGGTGATGATGCGGTTCGTCGAGTCATTCACTGGTGGCGCTCGTCGAGAAGTCGTGCCGTTGCACGAGTCGGACCGTCAGCAGCGCCAGCAGGATGGCGAAGCCGGCGATGGGCAGCACACGTTGGATGGTGCTCGCCAACGGCTCGCTGGTGGCTGTCTGCAGGATTCGGCCGCTGGCCTGTTTGTACTGCTCGACGACTGAGTACGGCCTCAATTTCGACGTGATCTTGAAGAACGTCTGTGAGGTGCTGGCCGGGTCGGTGATCGGGTTCAGTGATTGCGCCGGGCGCAGTCCGGAGGTGAACTGCGGAATGACGAACGTGATCACCAGCCACGCCCCCATGGCGGCGAGCAGGGCGATGGACCGTCGCCGAGTCATCAACACTGCGACCATGCCGATCAACGCGAAGACCATCAGGTACAGCCACGACAGCGCGTAGAACAGCGAAAGCCGACCGACGTCTGCCCCGGCGACGGTGTGATTCACGACCAGCAGTGAGGTGACGCTGACCAGCAGGCTGGCCGCGAGGACCACGGCCAGCACGCCCGCCGCGCTGGTGATCTTGCCGAGCACGTAGTTGGTGCGGCTGATCTGGCGCGAGAACACCAGCCGACCGATGCCGTTGGTCTCGTCATCGACGATGCTCAGGTGCCCGAGGATGAGGGCCAGCAGCGCGCCGATGAGCGGGATGTAGACCACCATGTTCGACAGGAGCGACAGGGTCGGCTTCAGCAGGAACGGGTTCGGTGGCGCCGGCTTGCCGGTGGAGGCCAGCAGCTTGACGGCTTCGTCGTAGACCCTGACGATGGTGTGGTGGCTCGACCAGCCCAGCACCCCCGCCAGCGCGGTCATCGTCAGCAGAGTGGCAAGCAGTGCGAGGAACACCCGCTGGCGTCGCAGCGACAGCACCTGATGCGAGGCGATGGTGGCGATCACGAGGCGCCTTCCATGCGTACGTAGATGTCCTCGAGCGATGCTTCATTGGGAAAGCGGCGGGTGGTCTCTTCGATCGAGTCCTTGTAGATCAGCTCGCCGTGATTGAGGACCCCGATGGTGGTGCAGACCTTGGCGACCTCGCTGAGGAGATGCGTGTTCATGAACACCGTCATGCCGAGGTCACGATTCAGCCGCAGGATCGTGTCGCGCAGCTGCCGTACACCCAGTGGGTCCAGCCCTGCGGTGGGTTCGTCGAGGAACAGCACCTTTGGGCGATGGACGATGGCCTGGGCGATGCCGATGCGCTGGCGCATCCCCGTGGAGAACGACCCAACCCGCTTGTCGGCGAGGTCTGCGCAATCGAGGTAGTCCAGGGTCTCGGCAACAGCCTTGCGAGGCTTGGCGACACCCGACAGCTTGGCGAAGAACTCGAGGTTCTCGGCTGCGGTCATGTGCCCATACATGCGGACCTCGGCCGGCAGGTACCCGATGCAGCGGGTGACCTCGCGTCGTTCGGCGACCACGTCGAACCCACAGACGCCGGCGGTGCCGGAGGTTGGCTCGATCAACGTGGTGAGGATGTTGATCGCCGTGGTCTTCCCGGCGCCGTTGTGGCCGAGGAACCCGAAGATCTCGCCGTGCTCGATGGTCAGATCGATGTCACGCAACACCATGTCGGTGTCGTAGCGATGACTCAACCCGATCAGCTCGATGGCTGGGCTGTTCACAGGTGCTTCCTGGACGTCGGTGCTCATACCGGTCACGGTAGGGATGGGCGAGCCAGCCGACGGGAGGCGGCCGGCCAGCGCACAGCCAGAAGACAGCCAGAACGCCCTCGCCGACGGCCGGGTTCGGGTCCCTGACATCCTTCCAGCCGATCACGGCGCCTGCCATGACCGGCAGCCAAAGGTCGAGGATCCGGAAGACTGCCACGGCCAGGACGGCCGCCGGTACCGGAGCTCCGTTGCTGATCAGCATGGCGCCGGTGGAGGCTTCGACGACACCGACACCGCCGGGCACGATCGACACGAATGATGCGGCCAGGGCGGTTGCGTAGATCACGACGGCGGTGGCAACAGAAAGGGGGATGCCGGCGGCGTGTGCGGCGGCCATGAGCATCGATGCTCCCAAGACCTTCGACGCAATCGCATGGCCGATGATACGACCGGTTCTTCGGGGTCGACGGCGTGCCTGTGCGAGCGCGTCGAACAGCGCATCGACGGCGGAGGTGCTGCTGGGCGCCGCAGCCAGGGCCGCCGTCGATCGCCGATGGCGAACTCGTGCCAGACCCCGCTGGACTCGACACACGAGCCGCACCGCCCGCGGGCGGCTGTGGGTGGCCAGCAGCCCAGCCGCGACGACGGCCAGGCCGTACAGGCTGAATCCGGCAGCCGCGGCCATCCACCAGCCGGTCAGCCGACCGGCGACTGCCAAGAGGATCACGGTGGCAGCGAGGAGCACCCCGAGGGCTGCGAACGACGCACAAGCGACGAGTACGCACGATGCGGCGACTTTGCCGCTGGGCAGACCTTGGCGACGACCATCGCGAACGAACACCGAGAGACCTGCGGCGCCTCCCGACTTGACGACCTTGTTGGCGGCGAACCCGACGGCTGATGTCCTGGTCATCGCGACCGAACCGATGTCCATGCCGGCGGCCCGGTAGGCGGCACGATTGAGCTGACCGCGATTTGCGATGGCCGTGATCGAGAGGCCGACGCCGGCCGACGCCGGCCACATGGCCATCCGAGTGACGCCGGCAAAGGCAGCCGCCAGTTGAGATCCGTTGCGGATCGCGAAGAACGACAACCCGACAGCGATCCCCAATTCGGCGATCCTGGTGAACCGGGTCATGTCATTTGTCGATTCGGCAGCACGACCGTGAAGGTCGCTCCGTGAGGATCGGTCTGGGTGATCGTGATCGTGCCGTGATGACCGGCGACGATGTCGCCGACGATCGCCAGGCCCAGACCGGTGCCACCGGTGTCGCGAGTTCGTGCGGTGTCGAGGCGAACGAATCGATCGAAGACAGTCTGCCGTTGCTCGATCGGGATGCCCGGCCCGTCGTCGGCGATCCGGAGGCGAACGACATCGCCTTCGACGGCGAGAGTGATCTCGAGACGGCGGTCGGCGTGTTCGATGGCGTTGTGGACGAGGTTGCGAACCATGCGGACGAGTTGCATCCGGTCGCCATCGACGATCGCCGGGACGTCGACCCCCACCTCGCAACCCACCTTGGTCACATCGATGTCGTATCGGTCGATGGAGGCAACGGTGTCACTGACGACGGACGCAAGATCGACCGGCACGTGGGTTGCCGGCTGTCGGGTGTCGAGTCGGGCCAGGAGCAACAGGTCGTCGGTGAGGCGCTGCAGTCGTTCGACGTCGTTCAGTGTGTCGCGCGCGACGGTGCGCCAGTCGGTGCGGTCGGGATGGGTGACGGAGATCTCGAGGTCTGCTCGAAGGGCCGCAAGTGGGCCGCGCAGTTCGTGGCTTGCGTCGGCGACGAGGCGGCGTTGTTGCGCGACGGCGGTGTCGAGTCGGGAGAGGGTGTCGTTGACGGTCGCTGCGAGGTGACCGATCTCGTCTCGCGCCGCTGGCACCTCGACACGGCGGTGGAGGTCGCTGGCAGTGATGTCGGCCATCGTGCGACTGATGCTGCGGACTGGTCGCAACGTGCGCCCGACTCCCCACCACGTCACTGCTGCCACGATGACGACCACGAGCGGAACGCCCGCTGCCAGGACTGTGACGATTGCTGAGGAGGTGTCGCCGGCGCCCTCCAGGCTTTCCCCCGCATAGACGGTGACCTCGCCGCCATGCGTGTCGGCATTGAGCGCGATCACACGCATTGCCTCGGCCTCATCCAGCGCGGCAACGACGACAGTCGACTGCAGTGGCTCGGCCGTGGAAGGGCGAACCGTCGAGATCGCCGGCTCGCCATTGATGTTCTCGGTCGAAGCGATGACTGTGCCGGCCAGATCGACGACTTGCACGAATGCCGATTCCTCACCAGGAAGCGCCAGATCGTGCGGAAGTGAATCGGCCTCGGCGAGAGCAGCGATGTCCTGGGCGCGCAGCGTTGCCGCTGTGGTCGCGGCCGAATCGAGCCGGCTTCGCAGCAATCCCACGAGCAACATCGCCGCAATCGTCAATGCCACGCCCACGGTGACGGCCGAGACGGCGGCCACCCGCAGCCTGAGACCGACGCGTGCCAGCACGGTGTCAGCGACCATCGGGGACGAGGCGATAGCCGGCGCCCCGAACCGTGCGAAGGCTGCCGGTGCGAAACGGCTTGTCGATCTTGCGACGGATGTTCGACATGTGCACTTCGATCACGTTCGGGTCGCCGTCGTAGGCAAAGTCCCATGCGTGGTCGAGGAGATCGGCCTTCGAGACGACCTCTCCGTTGCGCCGAGCCATGAACTCGACGATCGAGAACTCCTTCGCCGTCAGCTCGATCACTTGCCCGCCCCGACTGCACCTCCGGGTGGCCGGATCGACGACCAGATCGCCGACAACGATCTGCACCGGGCGCTCGGCGGCGCCACGGCGCAGCAGGGCCCGCAAGTGTGCGACCAGAACGACGTACGAGAACGGTTTGGTCAGGTAGTCGTCGGCGCCCGTGTCCAGCGCCTCGGCTTCGTCCAGCTCGCCGTCCTTGGCAGTGAGCATCAGGATGGGCGTCCAGTTGCCTAGCTCGCGTAGCCGCGCGCAGACCTGAAAGCCGTTGACCTTGGGCAGCATGATGTCCAGCACGATTGCGTCGTACGGGTTCTCGGACGCCAACCACAACCCCTGTTCGCCGTCGAGGGCGTTGTCGACCGAGAAGCCCTCAGCCTCGAGACCGCGTCGCAGCGTGGATGCCAAACGTTTGTCGTCCTCGACCACCAAGATCCTCACGACCCCAGCGTGGCAGACGATCCTGAAGCCCAGCTGAAGCGACGCTTCAGGTCGCTTCGGGTCTGCTCAAGGTTGGCGAGCGCATTGTGTCGTCATCGGATCGGAACTTCCGGCACGAGCAACACGAAAGGAAACCCTCCAATGACTTCCCGATTGAAGCCAATGACTTCCCGATTGAAGAAGGCCAGCTACACGACCATCGTCGGACTGGGGCTGTTTGCCGGAGCCGCTGGTATCGCCGCTGCTTCGAACGGCGGGACCACACCGGCACCTGCCCCGGCACTAGAACCCGCGCCTCCGGCACCCGTATCCCCCGCACCCGTATCCCCGGCACTTGCACCCCTGGCACACGAGGCGCCGGAGGCGAACGAGACCGGCGCCGGCGACACAGCAGATACCGGCGACGAGGTCGACGGCGTCGACTGTGAGGACGGCATCGATGCGACCACTGGCGCCGAGTGCGACGGTGGCCCCGCGGCGAATCAGGACGACGATCCGAACGAGCCGGCCGGGACGGAAGACGCCAACGACTGAACCCGCTCAGTCGTCAACAGCGATGCTTGGGGAGGACCGAACCGGTCCTCCCCAAGTTCGCGACGCCGATCAGGAAACGGCAGGAGCGGAACGGCGCAACAGGATGTCGATCTGGGGCATCGGACCGCTGTTGACGATCGACAGACGTCCCGGCATGGCTGCGACGAGTCGTCGAGCAAGCGGGAGGCCGAGTCCGTGCAACTCCGTGGCCGAGTCGGTGAGGGAGTCGAAGCCAGGCCCCTCGTCGGTCACGCTGATCGTCACCGAATCGTCGGTGGTCGTCATCTGGATGGCGATCGTGCCGGCTCCGTGCCGGAGCGCGTTGTCGACCAGAACATCCAGCGCGTGGCGCAGCATCGCCGCGTTGCCTGCGACCGTCGGGGCGTATCGGGCCGATGCGATGGTCAGTGAACGACCCGTCGGCAAGCGTGCGATCCAACTGGTCTCGATCTCTGCGAACACCTCGGCCAGCGACACCGACGAGTCGGCGACAGACGGTGCGCGCGCGATGGTCAGCAGCTCGGTGATGGTCAGCTCCAGGCGATCGATGTCGCTGATCGCCTCGCGTAACACCACCGTCGAATCGGGCCGAGGGAATTCGAGCTCGGTCTCGATCGCAGCCCGGAGCCCGGCGAGCGGAGTGCGAAGCTGATGAGACACGTCGGCGCTGAAGGCGCGTTCGCGGGTGACCAGATCATCCAAACGCTGCGCCGTCGCCGTCATCGCTTCGGCGGCCTCATCCAGCTCGGGTACCTTGCTGCGCGGCACGTCGATCGCGAAGTCGCCGTCGCCGAGCTGAACCGCAGCATCGCGCAGTCGCCTGACGGGTCGCGCCAGGCGACCGGACAGCACCGAGGCGATGGCCGCACCAACCAGCAGCACACCGACAGCAAGGGCACCGAGCAATCCGACGATCCGTAGGGAACGCGAGTCACTTGCTGCCGTCGACTGTGAGGCACGGATCACACCGACGACGCGCTCGTCGGCCGCCACCGGCACCGCAACAACACGCAACCCGGAGAGTTCGGTGTCGACCACCCGGTTGTCCAAGGCTGCCAGCGTCGTCGCGTCCGCGTTGGCTGGGCCGGTTCCGATGATCAGACTGCCGCGGCCGTCGTACAGGCCGAGGTCGATCCCGTCGCTGTTGGTCGGCAGCTCGACCGGATCGTTGCTCGTCGCAAAGTCGGCCGGAACCTGACGAGAGGCAAGGACTGCTGCTCGCTCGACGCGAAGGGCTGCATCTTCATCGACAAGGCGTTGCACGACGATCGCGAGAGGAACGCCGAA
>JANNFQ010000359.1:0-6099 GCA_031380045.1 Acidimicrobiaceae bacterium | reverse complement strand
CGTGCGCACCACCGTGCCGGCGACGTCATGCGCGGTGTCGGGCTGCAGACCGTGCAATCGGTGCACCTGGGCGCCGTCGTGAGCAACGATCAGGTCGTCGGCGACAGTGGTGATGTCCATTTGGTACCGGCGTGATCTACCGCGTGGGGTGGATGCCCGACGTCATGCTCTGACGACGATCGAACCGACGATCTTGTCGTGCCAGGTCTGCTTCTTGGCGTCCCACAGCATCCAGAAGTAACCCAGGTAGCAGACGAATGAGGACAGGTACCGGGCGAAGAAACGCCCCACCGCTCGGCCGGTACCGATTGGTGCGCCGGTGGTCATATCGACCACACGGACGCCCGTGGCCTTCTGTCCCCAGCTCTGCCCGGCGCCGACCTTGCGGCAGTAGAGGGTGACGAACGCGGCCATGCCGACCAGGCCCAGCAGTACGGCAATCGCGATCGTGCCACCCGTGGGTACCTCGCACACTCCGAACTCACCGTCGACGGTGCAGCTCGTCAGGCGGCGAGGGCCGGCGATCCCCGCGATGATCGCCGGAATCAAGAAGAGCACAACGATCAAGCCATCGATGATGAGGGCACCCAGTCGAGCACCGAAGCCTGCGTACTGGGGCGCCATCTGGCCGTACTGCGGGGCCGCTGGGTATGGCGAGAATCCCGGCGGCGGTGGAGGCGGTCCACCGAAGGGGGGAGGCGGAGGCGGCGGGGGCGGCGGCATGCTCATCGAAACGAACGGTAGTCGTGCAACAACCCGGCGCCGGCGATGAGGTGGTCCCCGGCGGGGACTGGTGCCGGATGAACCTCGTCAGATGGACGCGTCAGATGAACGGGCGGCCGCGACGTGCGGGGACCGGCTTGGCCCACCACCGCCCGCTGAACCGCCACGTGGCCTCGCGGATGCGGACCTCGGTGTCGCTGAGCACCACGCGCGGCCACAGCACCTGCATGGCCGCGACGATTGCGACGGCCTCGTGATCGGTGGGCGCTGGCGTGATCTCGTGACGCATGGACGCACTGCCAGTGGCGGCAGCATCGAGCCCGGTCACAGAGGCACGTTTCCGTGCTTGCGCTGGGGCAGTTCTTCGCGCTTGGTGCGCAGCATGCGCAGGCCGGCCACGATCTTCTGCCGTGTCTCTGCCGGGTCGATCACGTCGTCCACGTAGCCGCGTTCGGCCGCGTTGTACGGGTTGGCGTAGCGCTCGGTGTACTCGGCCACCAGTTCGGCACGGCGGGCCACCGGATCGGCGGCCTGTTGCAGTTCGCGCCGGTAGACGATCTCGACCGCACCCTGCGGTCCCATGACGGCCAGCTCGGCCGACGGCCACGCGTACGCCAGGTCGGCGCCGATCGACTTCGAGTTCATGACCACGTAGGCACCGCCGTAGGCCTTGCGGGTGATGATCTGGATGCGCGGCACAGTGGCCTCGCAGTACGCGTACAGCAGCTTGGCGCCGTGGCGGATGATGCCGCCGTACTCCTGGTCGACACCGGGCAGGAAACCAGGCACGTCCACGAAGGTCAGCAGCGGGATGTTGAACGCGTCGCAGGTGCGAACGAAGCGAGCGGCCTTCTCGCTGGACTCGATGTCGAGCACGCCGGCCAGGATCATCGGCTGGTTGCCGACGATGCCGACCGGCCGGCCATCCACTCGGCTGAAACCGCACACGATGCTCTTCGCCCAGTGCGGGAAGTACTCGAAGAACTCACCGTCGTCGACCACCTCGCGGATGACCTTCTTCATGTCGTACGGCTGGTTCGGCGAGGGCGGCAGGATGGTCTGCAATTCGGGGCACAGGCGATCGGGATCGTCGCCGGTCTCGACTACCGGCGGCTCTTCCAGGTTGTTCGACGGCAGGAAACCCAACAGGAATCGCACGTCTTCCAAGCACGACTTCTCGTCGGCGCTGACGAACGTGGCGACGCCGCTCTTTGACGCGTGGCTCATGGCGCCACCCAGTTCTTCCAGCGTGACTTCTTCGCCGGTCACCGTCTTGACCACATCAGGACCGGTGATGAACATGTGGCTGCTCTCGCGCACCATGAAGATGAAGTCGGTCATGGCCGGGCTGTACACCGCGCCACCGGCGCACGGCCCCAGGATGACCGAGATCTGCGGGACCACACCGCTGGACAGCACGTTGCGGTAGAAGATGCCGCCATAGCTGGCCAGGCTGACCACACCCTCTTGGATGCGCGCGCCGGCGCCGTCGTTCAGACCGATGACCGGTGCAACCACCTTCAGGGCCAGGTCCATCATCTTGTGGATCTTCTCAGCGAACACCTCGCCCAGTGCGCCACCGAAGACCGTGAAGTCTTGGCTGAACACGAACACCTTGCGGCCCTCGACCGTGCCCCAGCCCGTGATGACACCGTCGGTGTACGGACGTTCTTCCAGGCCTGAACCGGCATGGGCGCGATGCCGGGCCAGCAGATCGAGCTCGTGGAAGCTGCCGGGGTCCAGGAAGTAGTCGATGCGCTCGCGGGCGAGCATCTTGCCCTTCTCGTGCTGCCGCTCGATCGATCGTGGAGAACCGGCGTTGTATGCCTGCTGGCGACGCTGGCGCAGGTCGTCGAGCTTGGCGTCCATGGGGTTGGCAGCCGTTGAATCGGCGGGAGTGCTCACTGGCGGAACGCTAGTTCTCACGCGTCGGCCCGGCTGCAATTTCCTGGCAGGCTGCACCCGTGACGTTGCCGATCGCACCCCCCTTCGCGCCGATGCTGGCCAAGCTGACCGACACCATTCCCGATGGCGACGGTTGGTTGTACGAGCCCAAGTGGGATGGCTTTCGCTGCATCGTGTTCCGCGATGGCGACAACATCGAATTGGCCAGCCGCAACGAGCGCCCGTTCACGCGCTACTTCCCCGAGCTGATCCAACCGATGCTGGACAACTTGCCGAATCGCTGCGTGGTCGACGGCGAGATCGTGGTGCCCGACACCGACGATCGCGGCCTCGACTTCGACGCACTGCTGCAACGCATTCATCCGGCCGAATCGCGAGTGAGGCGTCTGGCCGCCGAGACGCCCGCCTCGTTCGTGGCCTTCGACCTGTTGGCCATCGACGACGAACTGCTGCTGACCACACCGTTGGAACAGCGCCATGCCCGACTGCAGGCGTTGCTCGCCGACGCCAACGCGCCGATCTACATGTGCCCCAGCACCACCGATCACGCAACGGCGCAACGATGGTTCGTCGAGTTCGAGGGTGCCGGTCTGGACGGCGTCATCGCCAAGCGCCTCAGCGATCCGTACACGCCCGACAAGCGCACGCTGATCAAGGTGAAGCACGAACGCACGGCCGATTGCGCGGTGGCCGGCTACCGGATTCACAAGGATGGCAAGGGAGTCGGCTCGTTGCTGCTGGGCCTGAACGACGACGAAGGTCGGCTGCATCACGTCGGTGTCACTGCCAGCTTCACGGTGAAGCGTCGCGCTGAGTTGTTGGACGAGTTGGCGCCCTTGCTGGCGAACGCGCTCGACGGGCACCCGTGGCGCGACTGGGCCGAGACGCAGGCTCATGCCGCAGGCAGGTTGCCGGGCGCGCAGAGCCGATGGAACGCCGGCAAGGATCTGTCGTGGGTGCCGATCAGGGTCGAGCGAGTCGCCGAGGTCACCTTCGGTCAGCTGCAGAACGGCCGGTTCCGTCACGGCTCGAAGTTCCTGCGCTGGCGTGACGACCGAGATCCCGCCAGCTGCCGCTACGACCAACTCGAAGTGGCCGAAGCAGTGGCCTTTCGCGACGTGGTCAGCCCGGTCAATCGACCAGACTGAAGGTCTTCTGCGCCGTCTTCACACCGGTGGGCGTGGTGGCATCGACCTGCAACGTCCACACGCCGGCAACGCTCAGCGGCACGCCTTCCACTTCTTGGTCCAACACGGCCACACCGGCGCCCGTCATCTGTGCAGGCACGGTCAACACCACCTTGGCGGCCACGGCGAGTGGGGGTGGGATGAAGGTGATCGTCAGCCCACTCAGGCCGGTGGTGGGTTGGTCGACCTCGATGCGCACGCCGTTCAGGCCCACCTCGCCCGTGACGAACACGGTGACGTCCAAGTCGTCGGCCACGACGATGCGCGCCTCGTTGCCGTAGTCGACCGAGTCGACGTGCACCAGACCGCCTGGCGACAACGCCAGCAGCCACGAGCTGAGTGCCAGTGCGACCACACCGCCGGCCGCCTCGATGCCTGTTGCCCGGCGCAACCGCGACGCCAGCGGAACGGTCATGGCATCGACCTTGCGTAGCCGCGTTCGCACGAACTGTCGAGTGGCCAGGCCGACGACCACCATCGCCCCCACCACGACCAGCTTCAGCAGCACCACGCGCCCGTGACCCGAACTGAACAAGCTGTTGCGATCGAGGCGATAGGTCATGATGGCGCCGGTCACGATGGTGACCAACAGTGCGGGTGTTGAGATGCGGCTGAACCCGCGGACGGCATGCACCAGGTCGTCCTCGCCGGGGCCGGCCAGCACCACCCGGGTCAACAGCACCACGCCACCCAACCAGATGGCCATGGCGATGGCGTGCGCCACGCCGGCGAACACACCGATGACGGCCAGGTCGCCGCTGGTGCGACTGAAGCCGAACGTGGCGACGGCGACCACGGGCAGCACCAGCGCCGGCAACTGTGTCTGCTGATCGAGGCAACGCTCGGGTCGCACGACGACCCAACCGCACGCAGCTGCCAGCGCCACTCTGGCCAACGCCGCGATGCCCGGGCCGGTGTTGGTCAGCTCGGACCACTCGGTCGGCATGATCGCCGACCCAGCAGAGGTGCCCCCGATCTGTGCGGTCAGGAAGATCGCCGTGGCGATGGAACCGATCAAGGCAATCACCCACACGATGCGCAAGAACCGAACCGTCAGGATGTACTCGACCCCTTCGGGCCATGCCGTGACGATCAACACGATGCTGCCCAGCAACACAGCCAAACCCAGCGCGGCGATCATCCGCGACAGGCCCAGCGGGCCGCCGACCTTCGGTGCGGTGGCCGCTGCTTCGCCGGTCGTCGGCGCGGCTGTGGTCGCGACCGGCACGGTGGTATCGGTGACGACCGTCGAGCCCGTTGCCGGATCGACAGCCGGACCGGGCGTCGGCGCCACGGTGGGTGCGACGGCTGCGGCGTCGGCCGTGATGGTGAACGAGATCGTGACCGAGCCGTTCGAGCTGCTGTCGAGCGCGCTGACCAGCACCACCACGTTGCACGTGCCGCGCGGCATGGGGTTGGGCACCGAGACGGTCAGGCTCAGGCCGTCGGCGTTCACTGCGGCGTTGCCCACCGGGAACCCCTCGCCGTTGCACGTGGCCGCGGCGGTGTTGTCGGGCCCCAACGGCTCGGCAAAGGTGAACAGCATCGACGTGGGCGACGAGGGCAGGCTTGCGTTGTCGGCGGGATCAGAGCTGACCAGAGTGTTGACCGCGTGGGCTGTGGGCGAGCCAAACGCGCCGATGGTCAGCATCGCCACGAACGCCGCCACCAGGGCGGGTGCGGAGCGGCGGACGCGACGATGGAGAGATGTGACAAGACCCATGATGGTGGGCCAACGCTAACCGAGTTGTCCCAGCGGCGGGGTTCTCGGCCCCAGCGGGCAAATCAGACGTGCGTCAGGTCAGGTTCGCTTCGAAGAACGCGTCGGCAACCAGGTCGGCGGGCACATTGTCGACCAACGACGCGATCGACAGGCCCAGGTCTGCCTCGGTGAGGGTGAAGATGTCGGTGACCCCGCTGTCGGCCGCCCCCGGACACGCCACCCCGGTGTAGCCGGCGGCCGATGTGCGCAGCGTCCCGATGGTGCCGCACAGGATGTCTTTCCACTCACCCGGCATGCTGTCGCCGATGGCGATGCCCACCACGATCGTGGCAATGGCGGTTCCGGCGTCGTCCAACAAGACCCCGACGCCCATCTCTTGCACGCCCTCGTTCAATTGGGGTACGGCGGCGACGATGTCGATGAAGCCCTGTGCAGCGGCGGGATCGCTGTTGACCAGCGTGAAGTTTTCGGGTGCCACGAAGACGGTGGCCAGGTCGACCACCGTGAACAGCTGTCCGTTGCTGGGAGTTGTGTCGCTGGTGGCGGTATCGACCGGTGTGG